>JAQUMG010000031.1 GCA_028718265.1 Candidatus Omnitrophota bacterium | reverse complement strand
ATCATCAAGACGAATCCCTCCATATTGGCGGCAACCGCCGTGAAAAATGCGGCGCTTTTTTCCAAAAAGTCTGCGATAGGCAGTTTCCTTCCTGAAATTACAGGGAATGCCGGCGCCTCCAGATCAGGCAAAAGCTGGGCGCCTCAGAATAATCAATGGAACTTCGGCGCGGCCCTGAGCATGCCGATATTTGAAGGCGGGCTCAAACTCGCCCAGCTGTCGGAAGCAGAGGCGACTTATAAAAAGGCAATGGCCGACGAGGAAAGCACAAGGAACACGGCTATCGTGAATCTTGAACAAACCTGGGCGTCGTTACGGGATTCCATAGAGAACGTCGGCGTAAATGCCCAGATACTCAACGCAACCGAGGTGCGCGCGAAGATATCGGAAGCGCAGTATTCCACCGGTTTTATAAGTTTTGATAACTGGATTATCATACAGAACGATCTGGTCAACGCCAAAAAGGCTTACCTGAATGCCGAAGCGAGCGCTTTGATTTCGGAGGCAAACTGGATTCAGGCGAAAGGAGAGACCTTAGAATATGCGCAATAAAAAAATAATTTATGCAATTTTAATCGCTTTAGCCGTCGCCGCTTTTTTCTATATGAAGATGAAACCCGTCAAATCCGAGAACGGCATGATCGTAGTGGAGATAAAACCTGTCGTGGGCGCTATCGAGAATATAATTTCTACTACGGGTACGGTGCTGCCAAAAAACCGGCTTGAAGTAAAGCCGCCGGTCAACGGCAGAGTGGATGAGATCCTCGTCAAGGAAGGTGAAAAAGTCAAAGTGGGCCAGACTCTGGCGTGGATGAGCTCGACGGAGCGGGCGGCGCTTCTGGACGCGGCGCGCGGCCAGGGAGCAGATGTCCTGAAATACTGGGAAGAAGTGTACAAACCCATCGCATTGATTTCCCCCATAGACGGCGATGTAATAGTGGCAACGACCCAGCCGGGCCAGACCGTTACTACAAGTGAGGCGGTTATTGTGCTGTCGGATCATCTGATCGCGCGGGCGCAGGTGGACGAAACGGATATCGGCAAGGTAAGTGAGGGGCAAAATGCCGTTATAAGTCTTGATGCCTACCCCGAGACCAGGATAAAAGCAAAAGTAGAACACATATATTATGAATCCGAAACCGTTAACAACGTCACCATCTACAAGGCGGATCTTTTACCGGAGGACGTGCCGCATTTCTTCCGCTCGGGGATGAACGCGACCATAGATTTCATAGAAAGCAGCAAGAGTGATGCTCTTATTTTACCGGCGACAGCCGTAGCCGATGAGAAAACCGAACCTTATGTTATGGTGAAACGATCCCCCGGCGACAAGGAAGGAAGAAAACAGCCGGTCAAGCTGGGTATATCCGGTGACAAAAACGTGGAAATAATCGACGGCATAACTGCAAATGATACGATATTGGTAAAAGAAAAGAAATATACCCTTCCCACAAGTAATACGGGAACAAATCCTTTTATGCCTTCCCGGAACCGGCAGAAAAAGTAAGTCGAAGAAAACTGTATGATAGAACTGAAAAATATTTCCAAGACATATCACATGGGCAAAGTGGACGTGAAGGCCCTCGACGATGTTTCGCTCAGGATTTTGCCGGGCGAATTTGTAGCTATTATGGGAGCTTCCGGCTCGGGAAAATCCACCATCATGCACATATTGGGCCTTCTGGACAGGCCGGACTCGGGATCCTATGCCCTTGAAGGCAGAGAAATGACCACGTTGTCCGACGATGATCTGGCAGCGATCAGGAACAGGACTGTAGGTTTTGTGTTTCAGCAGTTTCATCTTCTGGCGCGGATGACCGCTCTTGAAAACGCGGAGCTGCCGCTGATCTACGCCGGCAAACGTCACTTAAAAGAACTTGCCAAAAAAAAGATAGAGATCGTCGGCCTGAAGGACCGCGAAACGCACAGGCCCGGCGAGCTTTCAGGAGGGCAGCAGCAGCGCGTGGCTATAGCAAGAGCACTCGTGAACGAGCCTTTGATTATTATGGCGGACGAGCCGACAGGCAACCTTGATTCCAGAAGCAAGGAAGAGATAATCAACATACTGGGATGCCTTAATAGAGAAGGTAAGACCCTCATTGTCGTTACCCATGAAAAAGAGATCGCGGAACACGCCAAAAGGATCATCACCATGCGCGACGGCCGTATTATCTCCGACGAGCTTGTCGCTGCGAGGAAGAAAAATATCGAATGTCCTCCCGTTGAAGCCGCCGCGGAAAAAGTATCCGGAAAGGCCGTGCACCATACGAGCGGAATAGAATTTCTGGATTATTTCAGGCAGGCCGCTTCTGCTATGGTGGCACATAAAATGCGCTCGGCGTTATCGATCTTAGGTATACTCATCGGCGTCGCCTCCGTTATCGCCATGTTAGCGGTAGGTGAAGGCGCTAAAGTTTCTATTGAGGCGCAGCTTGCCTCATTAGGGTCCAATCTTCTGGTTGTACGACCCGGTTCTGCCCGCGTGCATGGAGTCGCGATGGAGGCAGGTACCGTTACGCGATTTACTTTCGAGGATGTCGAAGACATAAAGAAACTTCCCGAAGGAGTAAAGCGGGTAAGCGCTTCTGTTTCCGGCCGCGGACAGCTCGTATACGGCAACAAAAACTGGAATACGCGTGTAGAGGGTGTCGGCGCCGATTACGGCGAAATGCGCGCCTATGTACCTGAAATAGGGAAATTCTTCGACGAGGAACAGATAAAGATGCGGCAAAAAGTCGCGTTACTCGGTACGACAGTGGTACAGGAACTTTTCGGCGATGCCAATCCGGTAGGAGAAATAATAAAGATAAATCTTATAAATTTCAGGGTCATCGGCGTGCTCCCGGCCAAGGGCGCAAATTCATTTCACGATCAGGATGACATGGTTCTCGTGCCTGTGACGACAGCCATGTACAGATTATTCGGGAAGGATTACATCGACACTATTTATGTGGAAGCGGCCGGCCCCGAGGACGTGCAGCCGCTCATGGATGCCATGACAAAACTCATCATAAAAGAGCACCACCTTACGACTGAAGACGAGCAGGATTCTTTTCAGATACGCGATATGTCCGACATAAAAAAGACGCTCGAGGCGACGACTAAGACGATGTCTCTTTTATTAGGGTCCATTGCGGCCATCTCGCTCCTCGTCGGCGGTATAGGGATCATGAATATCATGCTTGTCTCCGTGACTGAGCGCACGCGCGAAATAGGACTGCGCAAAGCCATAGGAGCGAATGATTATGATATCATGATACAATTTCTGATAGAAGCAGTGCTCCTGTCGCTGCTCGGAGGCATAGGCGGCGTTATACTGGGAAGCGGCATATCCATGCTCATCAGTCTGCTTGCCGGGTGGACGATAAAAATATCATCTTTTTCCATAATACTCGCGACAACTTTTTCATTAGTAGTGGGCGTAGTGTTCGGCCTGTGGCCCGCAAAACAGGCTTCACGCCTTGATCCTATAGAAGCACTGAGATACGAGTAATATACATGGAGAAAATACTCTCAGTCACGAAACTTGGCAAAACATACGGCGATATTATCGCTGTGGACGGTGTCTCTTTCTACGTAGACCGTAATGAGATCGTCGGGCTTCTCGGCCCGAACGGCGCGGGAAAAACGACCACCATAAACATCATACTCGGTGTCCTTGAACAGGACGCCGGCACCGTCAATATCGAAGGCATAGACCTTGCCTCGCACCGCTCGCAGGCAATAAGCCATACGAATTTCACTGCCGTTTATGCCCCCCTGCCCGGAAACCTGACCGTATCCGAGAACCTGCGTATCTTCGGCCGTTTGTACGGAGTGAAAAACCTCTCAAAGCGCATCGACGGGCTCCTCCGGCAATTTGACCTGGAGGCATTCAGAAACAAAAAGTGCGGCATTCTTTCTTCGGGCGAACAGACGCGCGCAGGCCTGGCTAAGGCAATGCTCAATGACCCGCATCTTCTTTTGCTGGATGAACCCACGGCGTCGCTTGATCCTTCCTCAGCGCACGAGGTCCGCACCAAGATACGCGAATATGCCGTAAAGGGAGAGGGCGGAGTGCTCTGGACATCTCACAATATGTACGAGGTAGAGGATATATGCGACCGCGTGCTTTTTCTGTCGCACGGTAAGATGCTGCTCGAGGGAAACCCCAAGACTTTGCCGGCAGAGCACGGCAAAAAGACACTTGAAGAACTTTTCATAGCCGTGGCGCGGGAGCCGCTTACGCTGGGGGCAGGATAACATGTCCTTTTACCGCACATTCGCTATCGTACTTCGCCAGTTATACCTTATCCGCGGCAGCTTTTCGCGCGTCTTTCCGCTATTCGCGTGGATAGGAGTTGACATGATCCTCTGGGGCTTCCTCACTAAATATCTCAATACCATGGCCCCTGCCGGATTTAATTTTGTGCCGGCGCTCCTCGGAGCAGTCCTTCTGTGGGATTTCTGCATACGCGTCATGCAGGGTGTGACTATGGCGTTCTTCGAAGACGTCTGGTCGCGCAATTTCCTCAATATCTTCGCCACGCCGCTTTTAGTGTCGGAATATGTAGCCGGCCTTGTTATTTCAAGTATCCTGACGAGCATAATAGGCCTTGCGGTGATGTTCTTTATCGCAGTGCCGTTCTTTAATTTATCCTTTATCATCTACGGCTTGGCGATCGTACCGTTTTTTCTGGTACTCTTTCTTTTCGGTATTTCACTCGGTATTTTCGGGAGCGCCTTAGTACTGCGTTTCGGCCCGGCGTCGGAATGGTTCATCTGGCCGCTTCCCGCGCTATTATCTCCGTTTGCCGCGGTGTTGTATCCGCTTTCGACGCTTCCGCCCTGGATGCAGTCTGTCGCGCATCTCCTGCCGCCGTCGTATGTATTCGAAGGATTAAGGGCGATAATTTCGGGTAGTAAGTTCTCCGGCATCACCCTTTTATGGGGCATCCTGCTTGCCGCCGGGTACATCGTTTTGGCATACCGGTTTTTTACGGGAGTTTACCGCCATGCTCTTCGCAGCGGCCTCACAGCACGCTATAGCGCCGAGAACCTGGGTTAATCAGAAAGATGCTGCCGGGAAAATCCCCTGTTTTTATCTCTCCTGCTATTGTCGTCCTGCATTTCGTATGGTATACTAGAATTGCCTCATAAAGAAGTATAGTATTACTTCTCTTCCAGCGAACACGCGCACGAATCAAGCCTTAACTTTAAGTATTCAATTCTACGGATAGCTTTCTCTCTGAAGGGGGTGATAGATGACCATCGGAAGCTGACAATTTAACTTTTGCCGTTTAAACGGGAAAGGGGGCAATTATGAAGAATGCTGTTAGAATCCCGGCTATCCTGCTATCGGTGATTATAATAAGCACCATGATTTCTCTGGTATTCGCAGACAGTTACCAGCAGTCCACCCGGACTAAATACGGCAGGTGCGAAGTAAGCACGACGTCCGAAGACCGCAGTTTCTATAATGTGGTCGGCACTGTCTGTATCGGTCAGCCCCTTAGTAACTATAAGCGCAAAAGCTGCTTATTCTAACGAGGCTGCGGTGCAGAAAGTGTTAGCAAGGTGCGAGAGTTTCCGCACCTATTTTTTTTGATCATGCCCGGCCGGTATATTTCCTTAAAAGTTCCAATCAGAACCTTTGGCATATGAGGCAGTTTTATTTGGAATATAGCACTAATGCAAAACTCCAACCATTGGTTGGAGAAATTAGCTGGACAAAGCATCTTGTTATTATGGGACGCTGCAAAGATATGTTAGGGCGTGAATTCTACACCCGCATGACCCGCAAATTCGGCTGGACTAAGAACGTACTCATTCATTAGGTCATTGGAATTTGGTGCTTGTTTGGAATTTGATGCTTGGTGCTTGGAATTTTCACGTATTCCCCTTGCCTTCCTCAACCGGCAGTTAATTAATATGGCTAAGATCGCCATGGTTACCTAACACGTTGATTAAATTCACATTTTGTTAGGTAAATGGCCTTGACATTTATTACCTAACAAAGTATACTATTGGTAGATTTGTTAGGTAATAGGAGGATATATGCGGGGCGTAATAAAAGGGGTTCTATCAGAAGAGCTTGAAAATTCTCTTCGGATGAAAAAAGAATACGAACAAGCATTAAAGAAATTACCAGCAGGATGCCTTGTGGTTAAAAAGATAAGAGGGCACGAATATTGCTATTTAGCAAAAAGGATCAATAATAAAGTAAAATACATTTATAAAGGTAAAATATCCGAAGACGAAAAGAAGAAATACGCGGCAATTAAGGTGTCGAGAGCTAAGTATAGAAGGCTGCTGTCACAGGTAAAAAAACAGATAAGATTTCTAAGGAGTTCTTTGCGTGGAAAAGAAGCAGTCTGAGTTGTGCCTTGAGGTCTTAAGGCGATTTCATAAGGCAAACATTCTTGGCGACCTTATCCTCATAGGAAGCTGGTGTGTCTATTTTTATGATGAATATTTTGCCGATACCCCTTACGCGGGCCACACTGCCATAAAAACCAGAGATTTAGATTTTTTGATAGATAATCCCGCCAGGATAAAACATGCTGTAAATGTACCGGATCTTCTTCAAGATCTAGGTTTCGTGACCGATTTTAAGGGGCGTAAGGGATATATCAGGTTAGACCACCCGGAATTGATATTAGAATTTCTGGTTCCTGAGAGAGGGAAAGGCACCGATAAGCCGGTTCCTTTGCCAAAGTTAGGCCTTAATGCGGCTGCCTTGAGATTTCTTAGCTTTTTATCCGGCAACACAATCAGGATAAAGATAGAGGATTTTTATTTGACTTTACCGCATCCCGCAAATTTTGCCCTGCACAAGCTTATCATTTTTCAGCGCAGGACGAAGGAAGAAAAAGCCGCAAAAGACAGGAATACCGCGGTCGCGATTTTAAAGGCCTTAATTAATAAAGGCGAAATAAATATCGTCAAAAAGGTGTTCAATTCTGCCCTGCCAGGCTGGCAGACTAAAATCCTGAAGGGATTAAAAGAAGCCAACGAAAATGAGATTTTAGATATTTTGAAGTAACACGCCACTGCCTCCATATTTAACTTGCCCCACCCCAACCCGCAGTGCTATAAGCAGCATTAACTCGCGATATTCCGCTCGCGTCTACAAAATTTCTTTACGCTTCTCGCTGCGTCAAAAATCGGGGGCGGTGAACTCGCTCGACACTGCCGTGTCGGCTCGGACAATCCACCGCCCTTTTAGAAACCGATTTTTGCCTTGCGATAAGCTAAAATTTTGAAGGTCGCTCGCTGGAATATCGCAGTTAATTAATATGGCTAAGATGGCCGCTGTAAAAAAACAGAGTTTCGTCGTATTTCAAAAATTTTAAAAAAGTTTGAAAGAAAACGGCTACTTCAAGCGTATATATAGGTGAAGGATAGAATTGACTGGCAAATAGAAAGGTGGTACAATTATGTCAGAAGGGTTACTAAATATCCAGCCGAGTATCAATATGACTACCGCAATACACGATAAAGTGATGCATAATAGAAGCATATTCAATTTGACCAAAGATCTTCCATATAAGCCTTATTTCGAAGATCATCAGCGCAAGATAATTCTATTTAATGAGGATTGCTTTAATATCCTTCCAAATCTTCCCGAAAATTCGATTGATATGATTTTTGCCGATCCCCCATATTTCTTATCAAACGGCGGTTTTACCTGCCATGCCGGCAAACAGGTATCGGTAAATAAGGGGAAATGGGATGTTTCTAAAGGAATAGAAGATAATTACCTCTTTACCTTGAGATGGTTAAGGGAGTGCCAGCGGGTCTTGACTCCGAACGGTACCATTTGGGTATCCGGCACCTCGCATATTATCTATGCAGTAGGCTATGCAATGCAAGATTTAGGCTATAAAATATTAAATGATATAGCATGGTTCAAAGTAAATCCACCCCCCAATCTAAGTTGTCGCTATTTCACACATTCTACAGAAACTATTCTTTGGGCCGCAAAGAATAAGGATAGTAAACATTATTTTAACTATCCTTTAATGAAAAAGATGAATAATAACAAGCAAATGCTTAGCCTGTGGTCGATTAAACCGCCTATGACTGAAGAAAAGAAATACGGTAAGCACCCGACTCAAAAACCATTGCAACTACTAGATAGGATTGTGTTAGCTTCTACCAAACCCGGTGACATAGTGCTGGATCCATTTAGCGGTAGTGGCACGACAGGTATTGCAGCGCATAGGGAAAAGAGACAATATATTGGTATTGAGCTTGAAGAAGATTATATAAACACTTCAATAAAAAGGCTTAAAGATAGCTTTCGAGATATAACATGGCAATTTTAGGCAAAGAAGAGGCAATAGCGAAATTAACAGAACTTATTGGTAAAGACTTAAGGCCATTAGCCAGTAAGTTTGGCATAACAGTTTTTACAGATGAAAAACAACAGCAAGGACGAAATAAAGGCTGGGCCGGGCAAGTATTAGAAAGATATATTGGATTAGGTGCGAGCAATATCCAAGCACCTAATGGTGGACATTGGGAGTTAAAAATGGTTTCGATGAAGAAGCGGAGAGATGGGACGATTACACCAAAAGAAACCATGCAGATTACCATGATCAATCCCGAGCAAGTGAAAGACACCTCATTCGAAAATAGCCACTTGCTACATAAACTAAAAGAAGTTGTTATCTGTGCGCGGCTCTACAACGATATAAACGAGACTAAATCGGCGTTACTTTCCGTTGGAAAATTCGATCTGAGTGATAAAGCATTATACGCACAAGTCAAAAAAGACTATGATTTGGTAAGAGATGCACTAGAAACAAAAGGTTTTGAAGCACTGACGGGTGCGATGGGGGTATATATTCAGCCTCGTACTAAAGGTGCGGGCCACGGAAGCACTAGCCGCGCATTTTATGCAAGGCCAATTTTTATAAAAAAGGTTTTAGATATATAAAACAGCCGAACTAAAATATAAAGCACGCCCTTCTCTTAAATCCCAAGCGAAAAATAGCTTGGGATTTGGTGTTTTTAGAGGTATAATATATAAGCATTTCATAACGGGGCGTGTGATATGAGGTTAAAAATAAGCTAAATTCTAAAGCAACTCTCCTAAAATGGGAGTTGCTTTTTTGTTTTAATGGTGAAAAAGGGAAAAAATTGGGGCCGGAGCGGTTAGGGGTAGGTAGCGTTGTGTCCCCAAGTGGTACATCCCCAGAAATTCTATAAAAAGCGTTTATAAATAGACACTCTTGAGACTGCCCGGAAAATAGAAAAGGAGTTTTAAATGAAAATAGAGTACAAATCTATAGATGAATTAATTCTTGATCCGGATAATGCTAGATTTGCTGAGTTGTACGATGGTAGTGATAAAGAAGAAGACCTTATTGAATATTTGCTTTACACGGAAGCGGCTGAAGAAGTAGCTAAGCATATAACAGATATAAAGCAGTTCTATCCAGATGCAGCATTATGGGTAATTGCACGTGGGGAAAAATTTCTTGTAAAAGATGGTAATAGAAGATGTGCGGCTGTAAAAGCATTACAGAATCCCAAAAAGTACACTTTGGGTTTATCAAAAATGAACATTAGTAATTTGCCAGTATTGGTTTATACTGACGAAAATGAACTAAATCGAAGAATTCAAGAAGAACATACGCATAGTCTTTTTAAGGAATGGGATCGTATAGCGAAAGCATTAAAAGCATTTGAGATGCACAATGCCGGATCTTCTGAAGAGGCAATAATGGAAATAGATTCAGAGCCTTCTCAGCTTATAAAATTAGCAAGTTTTTATTATGAAGCCGTAAAGATTTCAGGAGAAGATTTAAAGAAATTATTACGTCGTGGAAAAGGTAATACTGGCGGAAAAACGATTATATTCGAACGATTATTTAGCTATGCTAAAATATGTGGGTACAAGTTTAAGGGTAAACCATCTTATCAAATAGAAATATTAGATAAGGTTAAGTTTGGAGAATATGTAAACGCTCTTGTTGAATACTTAAAACATTATCCAAATACAACACATATAGAGATTGATCGTGAAAAAGAGAAATTTCTTAGTAAGTTAAAGCATTTTGGCTTTACACCAGATAAATCTGTTAGTAGATCTAAAACCAGTAAGAGTAAGCCCCCTGCAGCAAAGAAAGGCTCAATAAAAAATCGACCTATATTCGGAAGGAAGCAGATCGCAACAAAAATAAAACGCTTAATTGATGAATGTTATTCCTTAGATTATATCCAGTTCACTAATTCAAAATTAGCGATATCGCGAGTTACGTTTGAGTCTATTCTGAAATATGTACTTGAAGAGACTAAATACAAGGGGAAGAAATTGAAGGATTATGATCATTTTCGCTCCGCATTTTATGACAAAAATAATCCTCGTAAATATACAAATTTTACAATTTTACAAAAAAAATTCATTGAACTTGTAAAGAATATTGGGACTAAAAAGGCATTCGAAAGCTTTGATTTGGATAAACTTCACCAAATTATTCATAATTATAAAACGGCAGCAGTACCAAGTGACGCAAGAGCTGTTTCAGAGAATCTTATTCCATTAATTGAGTTTATGTTACAGGATACGAATGACTTGCTCATTTCATTGGATACACAAAAATTACTATGATATTTTACTCACCATTAAGATATCCTGGCGGTAAAACTAGACTTTCATGTTTACTAGAGAAAGTCATAAAAAAGAATTTTCCTAAAAATGTGAAAATAACTCTTATTGAGCCATATGCTGGTGGTGCAGGTGCTTCATTGAAATTACTACTTTCAGGTAAGGTTGACAAAATTATCATAAATGATATGGATAGATCCATTTTTTCCTTTTGGAAAATAGTTGTTTCAGATACTGATTTTTTAATTAATAAGATAAAAAATACAAATATTAATATTAACGAATGGCGAAAGCAGAAAAAAATTTACAGTAATCCTTTATCAGCAACCAAAGAATTAGCTTTCGCAACTTTATTTTTAAACAGAACAAATCGTTCTGGAATTATAGAGGGCGGCCCAATTGGTGGAATGGATCAATCTGGATCTTGGAATGTAGGCGCACGTTTTACAAAAGACACCATTATTAAGCGGCTGGAAAAAATCAAAGAATTTAAAGATAAAATAAAAGTTAAAAATATTGACGGAATTACGCTTTTGAAACAATTGGAACAAAATAAAAAAAGGAATACCTATTTTGTTCTTCTTGATCCACCATATTATCAAAAGGGTAAGTCCCTATATCTTAACCATTATGTTGATAAAGATCATAAAAAGTTATCAAAACTTCTAGAAAAATCGCCTTTAAAATGGGTTATGACTTATGATGATGTTTCTTATATACAAAACCTTTATAATAACTTTAAAAAACGTAATTTTGTGGTAAATCATAGTGCATTCGAAGCACGACGAGGTAAAGAAATTCTAATTTTCTCTAATAATGTTACTAGGATGATTTAAATAAGTAAATAAGTAACGCTTTCCGAGCCAATCGGGAAAGTGTACCCCTGCGAAAAAGTAACAGGGTGGCACCAAATAGGACGTCACCAAAGATCTGATGAAAAATAAAATACTCATTCTATTGATTGTAGTCCTTGTTTTTCTGGCGGTTGAGGCGATAAAATATGCTTTTGAGGGAGATGAGGGGAAAGTCAGACGGACCATATACGCCGGTAAGGCCCTCATTGAGAAGGAAAAAGCACTCGGGCTCACGGGCCTTATTTCTATAGATTATTATGATGATTTCGGTAATGACCGACGGATGCTTCTTCTGATAGCAAAAGACTTTTTCGATTCCTGCAAGGTCATACTCATTAAGATCGATAATCCGGCCATAAAGATAGAGGATAAAAACGCCGTTGCAGATATAGATGCCACGGCATACTGGCAGGAAAATAATTCTAAAGATGTATTATATGATGTTTATAAGATTAAGGCCTCATTCCGAAAGGAAAAAGACGGCTGGAAGCTTATCAAACTTGAGTTTCTTGAGCCTGAGCATACGACTATTCTTAGCCCCAGGATATCTTGAATAAATAGGGGAGAAAATCAGGAGGTGTCGCGATGAAGTTAGGGAAAATAGTAATTGCCGGATTAGCGGTAACTATTTTTGGCATGATCATGGGCGCGGTGACTTGCGGAGGAATTTTTAACTGGGTATATAAATTAGAGCCGACGAATGTATGGAAACCAATGGATGGCCCGCCGGGTATTATATTTATGATAGGCACTCTTGTATTAAACATAAGACTTTCCTTTATTTACGCGTTAATCCATAAAGGCATCCCCGCAAAAATTAAGCTTGTGAAAGGG
>JAQUMG010000030.1 GCA_028718265.1 Candidatus Omnitrophota bacterium | reverse complement strand
CGATTCCGTAAATACAACCGTCTTTTCCGATTGTCAGACAACGGATACGTGGTTGGTTCAACACCTTTCCGATAGAGACCATCCTTTCTTCGTCTGGAAAGAAACGAAAAAGAATACCGTCGGCAGAAGTACCACCGTAGATAGAACCAGTTTTTTCATCCCAAAGCAAATCTTCTATCCGGTTATACATCTCTCTGCCCTTGATTACCGGTGCCCTGGTTTCCAGAATGGTCAGACAATCTCCTTTCGGCCTATACCTGAATAGTTGTGTCCAACGTGCTCCGCCGAAAACATCTCCGTTGCCGGAAACAATTAAGGTCTCGGAAAAAAGATAGTTTTTGTCGACCGGACCCTTTGATTCAACCAAACCTTTCTTTAAATCGCAAAGGAAGAACGTTCCGGTTTTACTGCTTAATCCATAGAGAAGGCGTAAGTTGTTATCTATCGCCAAAGTAGATACTCCTTCGCCTTTTATCGGACAAACCAGTTTTTTTATTCTGAAAGAAGTTTTGTTGGAATCAAAAAAATAGATACAACCTTCCCCGGAGGTTAGTTTAGTGGCTATGAAAAGCTTGCCATCGGAAGAAATTGCCAGGGATGCCTTCAGACAATTGTTAGCAATTTTCCCCAATTCTACGAAAGAATTTTGCGCTGAATCATAGGAAAAGAGGTGAGATTTTTCTCCGGTGGTAGCGCCAAAAATTTTTCCTTTGTCATCTTTAACTAAAGAAGTAACGGCGCATTCTCCCGGAGGAAAAGGTAGCGGAATAGCCGCAACGCTGCCTTCTGAAAGATAGCAGGATTCCGGATAATTTTCAGGATAGGGAACAGCGGAATACTTCTTTCCTCTTTTTGGTATCAATTTTCTTCCACCTTCGTCATAAAAAACGACTGACGACCCATGTCCTTCTTTTCTGAATACTTCGCTGCCAATCGGAAACGACGGTAAGGGCCACTTTCGTTTACGCAATGTCTCTTTTTTAATCGGCATCTTAACCCCAACTTCTGACCAGCGGCCATCTTGGCTTAAAGTCCTTGCCGTAACCTTCAGGAGTGTAAACGTATATTCTTTCCGGCCGGTTGTTTGTATCAGCAAAATAAAGGTTGCCGGCAAAATCCTTGGTTGCTTTGGCAATATATTCCGAATGCCAGGCCCCGTCATCAAAAGGACAGATCTCTTCCTTTTTTAGGGTGTCGACATCCATCCTATACAAATACATCCGATATGATAATCTTCTCTTTTTATCCTTTTTGGATACCGCATAATAGAGGTAACCATCATCTCCGAAGATAAGTCCGCCAACATGGTCCAGTTTTTCTTTTCCGCGTGCCGGCCCCAGGTCGTAAATCCGGCATTCCTCAGAATCAAAGCGAAACAACCTTTCGGCAAAAAGAACTGTTTCCAGATTCCAGGTCACCCCATATATGCTTCTACCGTCCGGCGAAGGAATGGCGTCATAAACGCTTCTGGCTTCCGAGAGAACTTGCGGGTCTTTGGGAACTTTGACGTTCAGATTTACCAATCGGGCCGCATCAGCATCATATTTGACAACGCAGCCCAAATCATCCACGGTGTATCCATTTTCTTCCAAATCCACCCAGATGACCTGGGGATTGATGTCTCCTATCCTACCTATGTCTTTGTACTTCCTGTTTCTAATATCAAAGACATAAAAATGATTTCGCGGCCAGGTGATGCCGTATAAAAAGCCCCTCTTTTCAGCCAGGGCCATTGCCCGGCTGCCTTCGTTCGGACTCATTACGCCAAAATCTTCCACCCTTTCGTTTTTTGGGTCAAAGGTAAAGATATGGAAACCGGAGGCCATGTACTCCGGGTCGTCCCAGGTATGCCAGGGCCGCCAGATAGGATGACCAAGGGGTGGTCCAGAATAATGGGTGGCACAATATAATTTTCCGCCGCTTCCCGGAAGTAAACAATAGTGGATTTTAGAAATCGGAGCCCGGCTATTGTCCGACGGCTCGCTCAAGGTCGGACCTACCTCCAGAAGATAATCGGTCGTTTCCTTTACCGGATCATATCTAACGATAAAAACACTCAAACCGCCGGTCAATTCTCCGCAAACTCCGACATAGATGTTTCCGTCTCTGCCGGTGGTGATGGACCAACAGGTGTCGTGGACTGGCAGTTCTTTAAAAATAACCGACTTCATCTTTTTCATTTCTTCTGAATCTGGGAAATAATCAGATCGTTTATTCGGCTGGCCATATCTTTGGCGGCTCCTGAAGGCGTCTTCTTATTCAAATAGACTAATTCTATTTCGTCATCCATAATCTGCCTCCATCGTTCTGTGGGTACGTAAAAATTGAGTGGGCTGGAAAAGCTATATTCAGCTTCTTCAAGAAATAACTTATTTATTCCTTGGGGGTGCGTCAAATTGGTCAAGAAGGCATCGGAGTAGGCAACCTTTTTGATTACCGGTATGTTATAGCCGATTTCAGCCAGTTTTAGTTCACCTTTTCCGGCCACCAGATATTCCAGAAGATTGAAAGCCTCTTTGGGGTGCGCAGATTTTGAGGAAATTGCCCAGCCGCACGGTCCAGTTATCATGTTGACCCTTTTCTTTTTGTGTAAAGAAGGGGCTACTGACCAACGAAGCTTATTCCCGGCAATCCGCTGTACATCGGAAACAAGGTATCTTCCCGAAAAAAACATCGCTAATTTACCCGCGGCAAAGAAGTTTATTTCGTCAACCGTTGCCTCTTCACTCAAAGAAGGAGCTGCTTGGTATTTATTACGCAAATCATATAAAAATTGGATTGCTTCCGTTGTCTCCGGCCTATCCAACAGACACTTCCTGCCATCCGGCGAAAAAATTTCTCCTCCATTCTGCAAAATAAGCAGATCCAGACGGGGAAGTAGAGTTCCAAACTGCGTCGCCCGACCATTTTTATCCCTTATAGTCAATTTTTTGGCTACCTCCAGATACTCCTCCCAAGAAAAACTTTTGGTAGGATAAGAAAGGCCTGCTTTATCAAAAAGGTCTTTGTTGTAGAACAGGGCAAAATCCGGAGACCAATCAGTACCAAATCCATAGATAGAGCCTTTTCCGAATTCTTTTCCATCAAACTGGTACTTATACAGTACCTGAGGGAAAAAGTCTTTTAAGAAAATGGTTTTGCTTTTTTCGACGTATCCATCCAAGGGAAGCAGAGCTTCTTTTTGGATAAACTGAGGAAGCATGTCTGGCGCTACCCTGAAAATATCAGGAGAGGTGCTTCCGGCAAACATGGTCAGCAACTTTTGGGAATAATCTCTGTAGTTGGGCGACAACCAGAGTCTTTTAATCTTTATTTGAGGGTTTCCCTTTTCAAATTCATCCAGGGATTTTTCGATTATTTTAATTCCTGCATCGGAAGGGTTATAAACCGAAGCAAATGTAATCGTTGTCTCTTTCGCGGAACCAACTTTTTTGTTGGTGCAACCCATGAGTAATAAAGAGAGCAAAACCGGACAAAAAATCCACTTCCAGTTAGGTTTATTCATTTTCTTCCCCCTGGGCGCGCCCTGCCATTAAAGAAATGACAAAACAATATATTTCAATATTTTCCATATTCCTGCAGAACTTCCCACATCGCCATAATATTTTCCGGTGGAACGTCCGCTTGAATGTTATGACAGGAAGCAACTATATAACCACCTCCGGAAGCCAATTCGTCAATTCTTCTTTTCACCTCATCTTTTACCTCTTTCGGAGAACCAAAAGGTAATACTTTTGGGGTGTCTATGCCTCCCCAGAAACATAATTCTCGCCAAAATCTCTTTTTAAGCTTTTGGTGTTCATATCTTTAGCCCCGGCTTGCACCGGGTTAATTACATCTATTCCGATCTCAATAAAATCTTCAAGCAAGGAACGGATGGCGCCATCAGAATGTATGGCCACTTTAGCGTTGCTGTATCGCTTGATTGTTTTAATTAATTCCTTCTGTCGCGGCTTAAGAACTTTTCGATAAAATTGCGGGGAAACTAAAAGACCATCTTCGTGACCTAAATCTTCGGTAAACATAACCAGGTTAAGAAATTTACCTATAAAACCAAGCAATTTTTCATACAATTTAATTTCTATTTCCAACACCTTATCAAAAAGCGTTTCAACCAGTTTTTGATTCAATGCTATATCCATCAAAATATTTTCAACACCTCTCAACTCCCATGATTTTTCAAATATTCCAGGAAAGGTAGTGACTAAGGCATAGTTCGTATTTTCATAAAGATAGTTCCCTTTTTCCGCCAGTTCTTTTGTTATTCCCAATTCCTCTGCGACCGGACCCTTGTACTCTTCTATTTCTTTAATGTCTGCAGAAGAAAGCAGATTTTTAATCATATCGTAGTATAATCCACCTTCCGGCATCAATCTTTTTACGCCCCATGCATCAACATAAGGATTATCTTCCTGTAATATCTTAGTTGCGGGATATACATAACGAGAGTCAACCTTAAGCCGTCTTAATATGTTTTCGTCTATTTCTGCCAGTTGTTGAACTTTTTCGTTGATTTCAATCGCTTTTATGTCAATTCCCAAATAATCATTCAGCCTGCCATAAGCGATCTTGTGAATTCCGGACTGATGACCTCCAAAATCAAAAGGAACTTTATCCGGCTCCCTGTGGTTTAACGCAGCGACAAACCGTTCTTTATGGGTCATTTTCTTATGCTGAAATTTAAAATCACTCTGGCTGAGTAATTGTTGGTAAATAAATCATTTTTTATGAAATATTTTTTCTGCGGTGTTATACATGGCCAAAACGTTTTCCGCCGGAATATCCTTTGTCAGAATGTTACAGGTAGAAAGTATGTAACCGCTTCCTTTTCCAATCTCTTCAACAAGCCAGATTGTTTGTCTTCTGATATCTTCTGGTTTGCCAAACGGAAGAAGATAGTTTAAGTCTACATTACCCATTAAGCACAACCTGTCCCCGAATTCCTTTTTAACTTTTCCAATGTCCATTCCCGCAGAAGGCTGAAGACTATGAACACCGTCAAAACCCATCCATACGATATCATTCATAATTTCATTAATATTTCCGTCGCAATGCAAGAATACGGGGATATTCAGTCTCTTTTTTAAACATTCCACTTCATGTTTCATTGGCGGAAAAACAAGTTTTCTTAAGTCAGAAGGAGACATAATCGTACCGTGGTTGTCCGCCATGTCATCACCAATCATAATTCCATCCGCCAGTTTTCCGTAAACGCTTGCCTTTTCAATGTAGTACTCGATGGCCCTCCAGATAAACTTTTCAATCTCTTCAGGATTGGTTTTAGAATAAACAAGGAAATTCTCCAAGCCAAAAAAGGGATATGCTCCGTTAAACCCGCCATCCAATTGACCGAAGATAAAAAAATCCGTCTCTTTTTTCAAACGCTTGATTCTTTCGGTTCGGAAATTCAACAAGGGGATAAATTCGTAATTTTTGGCTTGAACAATATCAGCAACAGGATGAGAAATTGTTTTTATATTATTGTTCCCTTGAAGATATTTTTGCCCAAAAATATCTTCTTTTATCTCAAACCCGTCTTTTGTTTTTTCTACAACCCTGTCAGGCGGGTTGTCCAAGTACTCAAAGACAAGGTCCATGTTCAAGAGATTTCTTACCTTTACCTCGTCTTGAAAATCATCATTTAATGTTCCGTTGGCCAGGAGCCTTATCTGTAACTCTTTGTCTATACTTAACTCGCCTTTGGGTATCTTATCAACCGGCTTATGTTCTATTGCCCTCTTAACTCTTTCCCGACGGGTCATATCTAATCGATTTTTACGTATTTTTCCAGAAAATCTTTATCACAAACATGCTTCCACTAATTCCATTAAAGGAGCAGTGGCCAGCCCAATGCAGGTGTCCGCAGCCCCGTAATATATTTTCAGTTCTCCTGTTTTTTCATCAACAACGGCGCCGGCGGAAAAAACAACATTGGAAACACGGCCCGAAATTTCATACGGTTCTTCCGGAGTGAGAATATACCCCGGCGCCATTCCAATTATTTTAGCGGGATTTTCCAAATCCAAGAGGGCGCAACCAAGAGAATATATACTGCCCCACTCGCATACGCCGTGATAAATCATCAGCCAGCCTTTTTCGGTTTTAATCGGTGGCGCGCAAGGACCGATTTTAAGTTTATTCCACACGTCTCTCCCAAAGTCCATTAACAACCTGTGGTGTCCCCAGTGAACGAGGTCCGGCGAGTAAGAAATCCATATCTGGCCGGGCCGCACCTGTCCCACCGGCCGGTCAAGCCGGACATACCGCCCGTTTATCTTTTCCGGAAAAAGCACCGGACATCTATTATCCGGCAGTGAAATAATGTCAATCCTTTCGAATTTCTCAAAATCTATTGTCTTCCCCAGCATTCCCACCACGCCGTTACGTGAATACGCAGGGTAAACAATGTAATAGACATCGCCAATTTTTGTGATTCTCGGGTCAATGGTCCAACCGTCATATTCCTTGAATTCCGGATCGGTACTGGTTTCAATAAACGATTTTTCTCGAATTTTAAAACTGGCCCCGTCTTCGCTGGTGGCAACATGCATGCTGGCAATGGTGTTGCAATCATAGGTTGACAGTAAGAGTAAATACTTGCCCCGGAACATGGTTGCACCGCAATTGTAAATGGCGCCGGCGCCCGGCAGGTCTCTTGGGGTAATAATCGGATTGCCCTTATATCTTTTCAATATCCGACTGCATGGTTGGTGTTCAGACATTTTCCTCCTCCACTCTATGGTTTTCCAATAAAATCAGATGTCTATTTCCATTCCATCATACGCTATGCAGAATCTTTTTCCAAGATGTTCTTGGCCAAGTTTCTGATATTCGTCATCCTTATCGTTCCAATCCGGGTGTATATGGTTGCAGACAATTTTGGCCACAGCTTTATCTGCCAAAAATTTGAAAATTTCTTCCGGTAGGACGTGGGCCATTTCTAAGATAAGTAAATCCGCTTTTTCCATCAACGGTTCCAACTCGTGCACCTCTTTAATGTCACCGGAATAGACTATTTTTTTGCCTTTGGCCTGTATCACAAAAGAATAAGAACTCCCTCTTAATTTTGGATATTTTTTTGCGATTGTCTCTTTTTCCCACCATCCAAGATGCTTGTTGGTATGAGTATAAATTTTTAGATTATTATCCCTGTATACTGGGTTATCTTTTATGGAAATAATCTTCAGTTTAAATGGCAATAGTTCATCAACCAAATAAAGCGCTTTCAGATACTCTTTTATACCGCTAATACCCTCGTGGGGCACAAACAGTTTGAGGTCAGATTTTCTCTGCCCGCATTTTCCTTTAAGTTGCATAACCTGAATGAGAAGTGGAATTCCTCCAAAATGGTCTACATGCATATGCGATATAAAAATGCTTCTTATCCGGTTATAGTCGATGTTTGCTCTAACTAAAGAGGCGGAACAGGGTTCACCGCCGTCTAAAAGATATAGATCTCTGTTTATGGAAACGAGGGTCGAACCGCAATATCTATTTTCGGTCGGTACTCCGGAAGCGGTACCGAGAAAAAATATTTTTGCCATTTATCTCCTTATCTCCATATCGGGGCGTTCCTGCTGCGTATCAGAGCCGGATTGCCCCAGACAACATGAACTTCCGGATAGCCGGAACCGATTTTCCTGAAGACCAGGTCTAAAATGCCTCCTTTAGAAACGTCTACGATTGCCTCATTAGCCAGCTCTTCACCGGAGATTACGCCGGTACTATAGGCTATTTCGCCATTCCAATGTATCTGCAAATTAAACCTGCCTTCATTCTTTAAGAGTGCATTCAATCCGGCTATCACCTTGAACTGGCTGAAAATACCCCGCGGGATATCGTATCCGATTTTGTAATTAAAACCCTGGTCTTTCTTGAAATCGAACCCGCCTCCGGTTCCAAGTCCGTTTTTAAAAGTAACTTGGGTCGACTCCTTATCTTTTTTCATCAAGAGGGTCAGAGGAACCGGCTGGAAATTTTCGTTGAGATTACAATTTTTAATCAGGCAGTTATGACCATACACTTTTGGCATTGGCGTGTACCAGGGACGATACAACGGGGTAAGGTTTTCCAAGTGGACCTCTTGTAATTTCTTTACGGCCTCCGATTCAAAATATCCTTTTCCGAGACAAATGGCCGTATAAAAAGAGTCGGCAATTACCCGGGCACCCTCTTTTAGCATCACTTTCAATGCGCCGTTCATTTCTTCGTTGTTATCGGAATAGAAACCATTAATCACTCTCACCACGTTTGCCCGCGAAGTCCTCAACACATCCCAGTACCGCTCATAGAGGTGAAAAGCCGCTTCTGTTGGTGAAGCACCAAGCAAAAGGGGTTTATAACCGGTTATGGATAACTCCGGTTCCTTAAGTTGCGAAAGAATCATTTGAGCCGGAACATATCTTTTCTCCACCGGCGCGGGAAATAATTGCATTACCAAAGGATAGGGAACACCAAAGGGTATGTTAAATCCCATCGGTCCTTCCAGGCTATGCTGGCAACCGGCGGAGTCCTCAAAAAAATGGGCCAAAACTCCGGCATATTTGGCTGCCTTGGAAATCTCGTTCTTCTTTAAATTTAATGCAATTTTTTTCAGTAAAAAGATGAAAGCGGCGGTACAGCGTTTCTTATTCCCAATTACCGTTTCTCTGGGTAAATAATGAAATTCTCTCTTCTCATTTTGATAAAAAAACATGTATTTCTCCAGCTCTTGAGATCTGGATGCGTGAAACCAATCCGGGTACAGGCAGTACTCACGAATGAGTTTCTCTCGCTCTTTACTCCAAACCGCCGCCATCCTTTCAGACAGGACGGAAAGCGCCACTTCGGTCATAATTGAATGTCCTTTAGCACTCGGCATATTGTTCCGGTTTTAAGAGGAAAAAAGAATTTACGGGAACGGAAACATCAGAAACAATTTCCCCGGTAAGCAGACTCTGGCAGGGCGAATTCAGGTGAATCTGAAAGTCCTTTTCTCCCGGAATATAAACTTTTCGGGAAGGATAATGACCGAAAGAATAGAGGAGATGGCCTGGGTAATAATTACGAACCCAAATCTTCTTTTCAAACCGGGATACGTTATTTTCTATCAGCCGGATGTTTTGGAACCGCTTTTTTCTAATTTCAAACATAGTGAACTTCCTTTAACTATTTTACAAGTGTATATCATAGATACTTTCCATATTTTTTAACCGCATCTATCATTGCTTTCATGTTCTCTTTCTTCGCATCCCGCATAAGTGAATTGGGAGTCAAGATGTATCCGCCGCCGGAAGCGGCTGCTTCAATACATTTGATCACTTCTCTTTCCATCTCTTCTTTTGTCCCAACGACAAAGAGCCGCTGTGGGAGGTTGCCGGTCAATACTATCCGGTGGGGGGAAAGTTTTTCTTTTGCCAACTTCAAGTTTGTGGTATCGCTTACTTCAAAGAACTTGATTTTATATTCGGGTATCAGTTCCAGAATGCGGTCGGCACAGGCGTCGGTATGCCAGCAAGGGATGTCTTCCGGAAAGGCTTCGAATATCTTTCGGTCATAAGGAAAAACAAATTCGGCAAACTGGTTCGGTGAAATCATATCGATATTGTTTTCGCCCACCGTAACATTGTATCGGTCAAACCACCTCTTGAATATCTTTCCCTGCCTTATTCTTAATTGGGTCATCTTCTCCAGTAGTTCTTTTGCCAGAAAAGAGTCTTCCTTGAGCAGAAGCAGGAAATTATTCGTTCCATATGCAAAACAGCACATTTCAAAAGGTCCTTCGCCGTTGGTTATTCCATTTATTTTAAATCCATAGCCGTGGTCATCGGTAACTAATTTTTTAATCTGGGGCATTACCCCCAGGTGTTCAAGTTCTGCCTCCTCCGGCACCAGATAATCTTTGATTTCCTGGGGGGAGGAGATGGGCGTCCAGGTAAGGTCAAGCCAGGGATAGTCGTCCTCGGTATATTTTATGCGGCAGCCCAAGACAGAAGATTCGACCACCTCGGTGCCGACGTTTATTCCCGACTCGCAACCGGAAGGTAGGTCTATATCAGCACCAAATTCCTTAAAATTGTAAATACCCAGTTTAATCCCTTCCCTGATTTGCAAACCGGCGTCGTGGATAAACGAAGTCCAAGATATTTTCTTCTCCTGCAACCACCAGTCTATTGCATGCCTGCATACTACCGGAACCCGGTCCGGTTCCTGATAGTTTTCGGCCTTAACCAGCCGTTCTTTTCTTTCGGCGATTATATCCTTATGACTCTCGGCCAAACGTTCCAAATTATTTCTTAGCTCTGCAAAATCTTTCTGGTAGTCAGTTGATTTCATTATTTTCCTCTTCTCGGCACGAAGACTCTTGGCCTTACCGGCTTGCCTGCGCTCAGCGATTCCATTATGGCAAGAGCAACAGACGAAGCATTGGCACCATCGTAAACATCTATCGGCGGAGACTTCCTTTCGATTATGGAATCAAGCAGGTCTTTAACCAAGGGCTGGTAGGGATGGCCGGGATAGTTAAGGTTGGTACTTACTGCCTCCTCTTCTTTGGTGGAGTAGTAAAACTTATTGCCGACAAAGGACCCCTCAGTCCCCATTACCTGTAAATCATCGTAATATTTTAAAATGCAGCCAAAAGAAGCATGTATCTTGCCGATGGTTCCTTTTTTGAACTTGATCAGGGCGACGATGCTATCCGGGGACGGAAATTCCTTCTGGGAATAAGACATCTTATTTCCATAGGCAAAGACCTCTTCGGCTTCATCTTCAAGAATCCAGCGGAAAGCATCAATGGCATGGCAGCCGCCACCGGTAATCGGAGTGTGATTCCCATCCTTCTGGGCTCGCCAGGTTCCGGTTAATATGCCTTCTTTATCTAGGTTATGAAGATATTCTCGCTGAATGTAAAATATTTTACCGAACATTACTTTGTCGGCATGGCGCTTTACCAATTGGCAGATAGGGTTATATCTTAAAATGTAGTTGACCATCAAAATTTTCTTGGTCTCTTCCACCTTTTTAACCATCGCCTCTAATTCTTCCATAGCGATAGCCATAGGTTTTTCCACTAAAACGTCTTTTCCGGCGCTCAGAGAAGCCAGGGAAATTGGAGCGTGGTTCTTATCATCAGTCCTCACTATAACCAGATCCAGTTCTTTGAGTTCAAGCATCCGGCGGTAATCTTCAAACCAGTGCGGAATTTGTTTCTCTTCGGCGGTCTCTTCGGCCCGCTGTTTGTAAATATCGCAGACAGCGATTACGTCGGCCTTTCCGCTTTCACGCAAAACATCAATAAAACCCTTCCCGCCGCCCACCCCTATTATTCCGGTTTTTATTTTTTTCATCGTCATTTACTTCCAAATTTCGAAAATGATCAGTGACGTATTCCAAAGCATTGTTCCGCTTCAGACTGCAGACTGCCTCGTGCATCCTCGTCGCGCACCCGCAATTCATCTAAGGTAATCTTGAAAGACGGCCACCCGGAGATGTTTACCCTAAAATCCTGGTTATTTGCCAGGCTGCCGGCAGTCTTGGTCTTTGTGTCTTCAACCATTTGGACTTTTCCGTTGGAAAGGGTGTAGATTCGGACGAACATCACCTCTCCTGACCTGCCAAAAGCGATATAGTGCCATCCATCCGCGAGACCTTTAATATAAAAAGCTTCTCTGGCTCCACTCACATCAGCAATTTCATAACGCAGATTTCCTCCGTTGTAAGAAAGGTCAAAGCCAGAATCAGTGCTCATGCCGGTTTTTTTTGACACCAGACCGTAACCTCCAAACCCTGGTTGCATCCTCTCACCCTTAACCAGAAGAGTGATGGTAAAGTTCTGACCAGCATCAAAATCAAGATGTCCATCTTTTGGGCAGTCCATGGTTAAGTAGCTGTTGCTGTCCAGAAAAAGTGCGCCGTCAAAAATTCCTTTAACCCATTTATAGTCACTTCCAACAATCGCCCCCGGAGTGTTGTAACTACTGGAGTCCTTTGCCTGACTGCCTTCGGTCTCATTAAAATGCCACCAGCCAAGGTCTTCACCGTAAGCATTAACAACGTTTAATATAACCGCCAAAATTACTGCCAGAAGTAACCGCTTCATTTCTCCGCCCCTCCTTTCTTATTTACCTCAACCAAGCGGAATGTCCACGGCAAGAGGTCTAACGAAAACCCTTCTGTCAATTGAGCGGCCGAAACCGAACCAAGAACCTCGCCGGTTATGCCATCGCGAAGAACGCAGTCTTCATTCCTCTGGATACCCAGCAGTGAAGGGTCTACACTCACTTGAACTTTCCGTTGTTCGGGATTCATGTTATAGAGAAGTACCGTTTTTATCTTTGGGTATAAATAAATAAAAGTGTCCGGAGTATCCGTGTTTAACTGGGTGATTGCGCTCTCCTTTTTTGCGCACCAGAAAATCATTCTTTTGGCCAATTGAAAAAAATCGTTATTATTTCCGCAAGCGCTCAAATAACCCACGCGACCCTGCCCAAGTTGCCGAACTGCAACCAATGGAGCCATTCCGCTCTTCCCGTCCTGCGAATAGAGTATCTGAACATCCGGAGAAACCTGTTTTATTCCTACGATATTATCACT
>JAQUMG010000029.1 GCA_028718265.1 Candidatus Omnitrophota bacterium | reverse complement strand
ATATGGTACCCCGGCCTTATAAAATAGATATCGCCTATGGAAAAGATCATCAATAAAAGTATTACAAATCCGACTAAAATAAACATTCCGACTTTTACTTCAAACGCTATGCCTTTCTTGTCCATAAGTTTTCTCCCGTGTATATTATAATTGCTTTTGTACCGGCTCTTTTTCCGTTATGGGGCCTACTGCGGCGCCGGTTATAAATTGTTTTACTATCGGGTTCTTTGTATTCTTTATTTCGTCCGGCGTACCGGTTTCTATGATCTTGCCTTCGTAAAGCATCGCTATTCTGTCTGCTATTTTATAAGCGCTGACCATGTCGTGCGTGACGGCAATGGACGTAATCTTCAATTTATCGTGCAACGTAACTATAAGGTCGTTAACGGCGTCGCCCATTATGGGGTCCACTCCCGTAGTCGGCTCATCGTACATTATTATCTCGGGGTTCACGCATACTGCCCTGGCAAGGCCGACTCGTTTCCTCATGCCGCCTGAAAGTTCCGCCGGTTTCAGGTCTTCTATGCCGCTGAGGCCTACGTGCCCGAGGCATTCTTTGATTCTCTTTTTTATTTGTGCGTCGCTTAAATTAGTATGCTCGTACAGAGCAAACCCTACGTTTTCACCGACTGTCAGCGAATCGAATAACGCGGCCCCCTGAAAGAGCATGCCGAATTTCATTCTGAAATCGTTCAGTTCTTTTTCGCTGGCTTTTGTAACGTCAAAACCGTCTATTATCACCTGGCCGGAATCTGGTTTCATTATGCCGATGATGTGTTTCAACAGAACGCTCTTGCCTGTACCCGAGCGGCCGATTATAACTATAGTTTCGCCTTTTTCGATGTTAAGATTCACGTTATCCAGGACAACGTGTTCACCGAATGCTTTGCATAAATTTATTATTTCGATCATATTTTTGCCCGAAAATTATACGTTAAAAGCAAAATAGAATAATGCCGTAAAGAAACAGTCGGCCGCTATTATCATGATAAAGCTTATGACGACGGCAAGTGTCGTGGATTTTCCCACGCCTTCGGCGCCGCCTTCGGTTTTCATTCCCTGATAGCAGGCGACTATTGCTATTATCATGCCGAATGTTATGGATTTTATAAGCCCCGTGAACATATCTTTAAAAACAAGCCGTTCGTAAGTCATCTTCATATACATATGGGAACCGATGTTCAGCTTAAAAACACCTATTATGTATCCTCCTATTATTCCTATAAAATCGGCATAGATTGTCAGAAGAGGAAGCATAAACACAAGCGCCAAAAACCTGGGGACTACAAGGTATTTAACGGGGTTCGTGGCGAGGGTTTCTAGCGCGTCTATCTGTTCCGTCACCCGCATCGTGCCCAATTCGGCGGTGATGGCCGCACCCACCCGTCCGGCTACTACCAGCGCGGTAAGGACGGGGCCCAGCTCCCTGACCATGGAAAGCGAGACCAGCGACGCTATATACATTTCGGCCGACATTTTTTGCATCTGATAAGCGCTCTGCAGCGCCAGCACCATCCCGGTAAAAAGGCCTGTAAGCAAGACTATAGGCAGGCTGTTGACACCTATATTGTTCATCTGGTCGATGACCTGCCTTTTCTTAAGCGGCGGGACAAACAGCCAGAACATCGTCTGGGCCAATAGTATAAAAGAACCCCCTATGTAAGCCATTATATCGACAAATCTTGTCCCTAACGTACCGGCCCATCTTATGATGTCACCAAGGTTCTCTTTCAAAAAAGAACCTGGTTCTTTTTTCTCCGCAATGTCTTTTTTATTGTTCGAAGACAAATCCGTCTCCTTTTCTTATGACCTTAACCGTACTGCCGGCTTTAAACTTGCCTGAAATAATATCCTCGGCAAGCGGATCTTCCAATAATCTCTGTATGGTCCTCTTGAGCGGCCTTGCGCCGAAAATAGGATCAAAGCCTTTTTCTACAAGAAGCTCGTTGGCATTCGGATCCATCACCATTTCCAGGTTTTGCTCTTTGAGGCGTTTTTTGACTTCACTGATTTCTATGTCTATTATCTTATAAAGATCTTCTTTTGTAAGTGAATGGAAGACCACGATATCGTCGACTCTGTTAAGAAACTCGGGCTTAAACGTCTTCTTCACTTCTTCGAGAAGTCTCTTTTTCATGTCTTCATAACTGGCCTTTTCGTCGTTTTGGGTTATAAAGCCTACCGAGGTCTGTTTTTTCATAAGCTCCGCGCCGATATTTGAAGTCATTATTATAATCGTATTTTTAAAATCTACCCGCCTTCCGAAAGAATCGGTCATGCGCCCTTCTTCCAGGACCTGAAGCAGAATATTGAACACGTCCGGATGCGCTTTTTCGATTTCATCCAGAAGAACTACGGCGTACGGTCGTCTCCTTACTCTTTCCGTCAGCTGTCCGCCTTCCTCGTAACCGACATAACCCGGCGGAGCGCCTACCAATCTCGAGACATTGAACTTCTCCATGTATTCCGACATGTCAAGCTGGATTATCGCGTTCTCATCGCCGAACATATACTCTGCGAGCGCACGCGCCAGCAAAGTCTTCCCTACTCCTGTGGGCCCCATAAATATGAATGAACCTATCGGCCTCTTCGGGTCTTTTATCCCGGCTCTTGAGCGCCTCACTGCGTGGGCTATCGCCGAAATGGCTTCATCCTGCCCTACTACGCGCTTGCGTAAACCTTCTTCCATCTTTAAGAATTTCTCAGTCTCTTTTTCTTCCAGCCTCACAAGCGGTATGCCGGTCCATTTTGAAACTATCAGCGCCACGTCCTCGTCGGTAACCTTGGTCTCCATCTCGCCCTTTTTCTGGCTCCACTCTTTCTTTACGGTCACCAATTTGTCCTTGGCTTTTCTCTCGAGATCCCTGAATTCGGCGGCTTTCTCAAAATCCTGCCTGTCTACGGCGGCTTCTTTCTCTTTTTTCAGATTTTCGACATCTCCCTCCAGCTCCTTCATGTCCGGAGGTGCGGTCATAACCGTAAGACGCGCGCGCGAGCCGGCCTCATCTATTACGTCTATCGCCTTATCCGGAAGAAATCTTCCGCTTATGTACCTGTCCGAAAGCTTCGCCGCTGCCTCAAGCGCATCATCCGTAAATTTCACTTTATGATGCGCCTCATATTTATCACGCAACCCTTTCAGTATTTCTATCGTCTCGTCAACGTTCGGCGGTTCGACCATGATGACCTGGAATCTCCGTTCCAGCGCCGCGTCCTTCTCTATATATTTTCTGTATTCGTCGAGCGTGGTCGCGCCTATGCACTGTATCTCCCCTCTGGAGAGAGCGGGCTTCAAAATATTAGACGCATCTATGGCGCCCTCCGCCCCGCCGGCGCCGACAAGCGTGTGAAGCTCGTCGATAAATATAATAAGGTCGTCGGAACGTTTTATTTCATCCATAACGGCCTTTATTCTCTCTTCGAACTGGCCTCTGTATTTAGTACCGGCTACCATAAGGGCAAGGTCCAATATTAAAATTCGCTTATCCTTAAGTATCTCCGGAACTTCATTGGAGACGATCCGCTGGGCCAATCCCTCCACTATTGCCGTTTTACCCACACCTGCCTCGCCTAATAAGACCGGATTATTCTTAGTCCTTCTGCTTAAGATCTGCACCACTCTTTCTATCTCATTCCTCCTGCCTATTACAGGATCGAGTTTGCCCTGCTTGGCCAGTTCCGTTAAGTCGCGCGCGAAAGCGTCAAGGGCAGGTGTTTTTTTCATGGTACCGCCGCGGGCCATAGTGGATTTATTGGGGGGAGCTATACCGAAATCAGGCGTCGCAGATCCTAACAGCCTCATTACTTCATTCCTCACCTTGTTCAGGTCGAGCCCTAAATTTATCAGTACCTGAGACGCCACGCCTTCTCCTTCTCTTAATAAACCCAGAAGAAGATGTTCGGTCCCAACGTAATTGTGTCCGAGCGAAACGGCCTCGTCCATCGCGAGTTCCATTACTTTTTTAGCTTTAGGGGTAAACGGGATGTCGCCGGAGATTATCGTGCTGGGGCCCGTCTGGACAAGTTTCTCCACTTCAGTCCGTATTTTTTCGGAACTAAGGCCCAGATTTTCCAGAACCGCCGCGGCTACGCCTTCTCCCTCTCTTACAAGCCCCAGTAATATATGTTCTGTTCCTATATAATCGTGATTAAATCTTTTGGCCTCTTCTTTGGCTAAAAGAATTACTTTTCTGGCCCTTTCCGTAAACCTATTAAACATCGCCATTATTGCGCAACCTCCCTCTACATAATTTAAGATACCTTTAATTTATCCCTTATAAGATCCGCCCTTTTCATATCCCTTTCAGTTGAAGAAAGTTTCTTGTTTTCTATCTTCTGAAGATGGGCCGGCTGCGTAAATATAAAAAGTTCGTTAAGCGTCTTTCTGTTTATATCTGTTATTATCCCCATATCTACGCCGAGCCTTATCAAAGAAAGTAAACGTATCGTCTCGTCGCTCGTAATTATTCTAGCGCTCTTCAGGGTACCGTAAGCCCTCCATATCCTGTCGTTGACGGCGGATTTATTATTAGTCACCAGATATTCCCTTGCGCTTCGTTCCCTTCCTATTACCTGATTGATCAGCTTCTCTATGTTATCTATTATGTCTTCTTCGGGTCGTCCGAGAGTCACCTGATTTGATATCTGAAAAAAATTACCGCTGGCCTCGCTGCCTTCGCCGTAAAGCCCTCTGGCCGCTATACCGAGCTTAGTTATCGCCTGCAACACCCTTGCTATTTGATTGGTTATTACCAGGGCAGGAAGGTGCATTAAGACGGAACCTCTCAGGCCCGTGCCGATATTTGTAGGACAGGCAGTCAGATATCCCCACCTTTCAGAATACCAGTATTCAAGCTTAGACGCTAATTCGTCATCAAGGGCGTCTACTATACGCCACGTATCCCTAAGATTAAAACCGGATTGTATGGCATGTGCCCTTATATGGTCTTCTTCGTTTACCATGACGGATATAATCTCTTTCTCATCCACGGCAAGTGCTTTTGCTTCATCGCTTACAGCGTGCTCGCGGCTCATAAGATGTCTTTCTACAAGAAACAATCTATCAACGTCGTCGAGCTCCGTTATCCTGACAAACATAGAGCCCTTCATATATTTAGAGCTGCTTATTGCCTCTTTTACTATGGAAAGCACCTCTGTTTTTTCTTTTTTTCCGGCCCAGTGATAAAAGGGGTAACCCTTTATGTTCCTCGCGATACGTACCCGGCTCGATATGACTATATCCGCATTGGGCCCTTCTCCTTTTAGCCATTCCCCCGTTTGTTTAACAATGTCGTTTATGTTCATTTACGTTCCTCGCGCTCGTATTTTTTTATTTCGTCTCTTAATTGCGCAGCTTCTTCAAACTCCTCGAGTTCTACTGCGCGCTTCAGGCGCTTTTTGAGCTGCTCGATGTCTACTACTTTTTTGGTTTTGACCGGTTTGCCTTTTTTGCCGGGCGATTTGCCGACATGAATGTCGGAGCCGTGGATCCGTTTCAACAGCGGCGCAAGATAGGTCTTAAACGCATCATAGCACTGTCCGCACCCCAGTCTTCCTATTTTTTTAAAATCGCTATAGGTCATACCGCACGCGGGGCATTTGACCTTCTTATCCTTCATTGTCTCTACCGGAGTGTCCAGATTCGCCAGACCGGCCAACAGATCCGCAAGACCAAAATGCTCTTCCATCTCCGCGCCCTTTTGCTTGGCACATTCTTCGCAAAGATGAAGCTTGGTCATCTGTTCGTTTATAATCTCCGTAAGATGAACGGTCGCCTCGTTCTTACCGCAGATATCGCACAACATTATCTACTCCCGGGTTGATAGTAAGATTATTCTTCCTGCTTCCTGCTTTTCAGCTCGGCTGCCAGCTTATCTATCTCTTTGACCTGTTCCGAAAGCTTTTCTATGTCGACGCCTTTGCCTGTTAAGCTTATGTGCAACTGAGCAATCTTCGTTCTGACATGATCGATGGTACGTATGTCCTGATACATTCTGTCTTTCAGCGTGTGTACCATATGATTAAAGGCATCCGCTAACTCGCGCATTTGGTCCTGTTTTCTGATCTGGACAGTGTCAAGATGATTTTCGAGTCCTATTAAATTCATATTTTTTGCTATGCGGTACATCGGGCCCGCTACTCGATGCGAAGTGTATATCCCGAGCCAAAAAAGAAGCAGCGAAACCACAATGATACTTACAGGGATACCTATCAAAAACTGATTCTGTATGGAGTTTACGTAAGCCTTGGGAAGCGCTCCTTCGCCCACGATCTGACGAAAAAGGTCCAGATAAATTTTATTGATATACCACAATGATAACCCAAAGATCAGTATTACTACACCGACGCAAAGAATAAGCAGCCAGCTATACGAAAGCTGTAATTCATGATTAATCAAATACTTTTTGCGAGCGTGCACTTTTGGCTTCATTTGATATTCCTCCTTTTATTTGGGTTAACTATATTTTAACTTAGTACCTGACACCGTCTTTCTTTGTCAGTTTACGGAATTCTTCCATTAATTTCATAGTTACTTTGCCCGGAGAGCCTCCTCCGATAACCCTGTTGTCTATTTTTATTACAGGTATTATCTCGGCCGCTGTTCCTGTCAGAAAACACTCGTCCGCATTAAACAAGGTGTGTCTTGTCAGTATTTTTTCGCGAAACTCTATTTTCTTGGCCTGCGCTATGTCGATGACGGACCCTCTTGTAATGCCTTCCAGCGCCCCCAGGTACACCGGCGGCGTCATAAGCTTTTCATTCTTTACTATGAAAATGTTGTCACCCGTGCACTCCAGGACGTAACCCTCCGTATTGAGCATTACCGCTTCCTCAAATCCGGAATTAACCGCCTCTATCTTGGCAAGAATATTGTTAAGATAGTTCAGCGATTTTATCTGCGGATTAAGCGCCTCGGGAATATTGCGTCTTGTAGGTACTGTGATAAGTGCTAATCCTTTTTCGTAATATTTCTTAGGGTAAAGTACGATATTGTCGGTTATGACTATAATGGTCGCCTTCCTGCATTTTCTCGGATCGAGCCCCAGGTCGCCCGGACCGCGCGATACCACCAATCTTATGTACGCGTTGTTCATACCGTTTTTTTTCAGAGTTGCTATTACGGCCTTTTCCATTTCTTTCTTCGGAATGGGAATATTGAGCATAATGCTTTTGGCTGATGCGTACAATCTGTTGATATGCTCTTCGAGCCGGAATATAAGGCGATTGTACGACCTTATGCCTTCAAAGACGCCGTCGCCATAAAGAAATCCGTGGTCAAAAACCGATATCTTAGCATTTTCTTTTTCGTAAAACTTACCGTCAATGTAGATCTTGAGCCCCATTTATTCCTCCTGGGTATTTGGATATTTTAGTATAATATTATACCATATCCTGAACCAATAACCCATCTTTTATTCCAAGGCATCTGTCGGCGTTCCGGGAAAACTCCTTCTGGTGAGTCACTACGGCTACCGTCAGATTCTCTTCCTCGTTTATGCCGAATATAAGATCGTATATAGCCTTGCCGTTTTTAGAATCAAGATTTCCCGTTGGTTCGTCGCAAAAAAGTACGGCCGGCGAATTGATCAGGGCCCGGGCTATGGCAACGCGTTGCTGTTCGCCGCCGGACATCTCGGACGGCTTGTGATTCAGCCTCCTGGAAAGCCCTACTTTCGCCAATAAGCTTTCGGCCCGGCGTCTGACCGCGCTGAAACCGGATCTAGAGCGCACAAGGCCCGGCAGCATGACATTTTCTGCGGCCGTAAATTCCGGCAAAAGATGATAGAACTGAAAGACAAACCCTATCTTTTCGTTCCTGATAATTGCCTGTTTTTTATCGGGCAGTTTGTAGATATGTTCGCCGTCTAATACAACTTCGCCCTTATCCGGCTTTTCAAGACCTCCCAAAATATGCAACAGTGTAGATTTTCCTGCGCCGGAAGGCCCTGCTATAAAAAGAACCTCGCCTTTTTTAATGAATATATCCACGCCTTTTACGGCATCCACCCTGTCTTCACCGGTGAAAAAACTCTTCCGTAAATCCTTCGCCGTGAGAAGGGCATTATTCATATCTCAATGCCTCAATGACATCCAGCCGCGCGGCCTGCGACGACGGGTAGATCGTGGCAAGCAGGCTTAAAATAATAGCGGCTACGGCTATCACGGCAGGGTCGTGCCAATTTATGTTCACGGGAAGCGCGTCAATATAATAAATGTCCTTGGGCAGCTTTACCAGCTTATAAGTCTTCTGCAGCCATACTATTAAAAGACCGGCACCGGAACCCAGCATAGTACCTATAAACCCTATTAAAAATCCTTCCAGGGTGAATATGATTCTTACGTCGCTATTTTTCGCACCTATTGCCTTAAGTATGCCTATATCTTTTGTCTTCTCCATTACCCTCATTATGAGCATGCTCGCGATGTTGAAACACGCCACCAGGACGATAAGGGCCAGCAGCGCAAACATCACTATTTTTTCCAAAAGCAGTGCGCCGAACAGGTTCTTATTGAGGTCCATCCAGTTACGCACGAAATATGGATAGCGTAATTTAGCGATTATATCTTTTTTTAATACATCGGCCTTAAGGATATCCTTTATCCTTACAGTAATAGCCGTAACCGTATTTGTGTTAAATAATTTCTGGGCGGGTGCCAGACTTATGAACACATTATTGACATCAAAGGTATACAATCCCGTATGAAAAATGCCCACTATCTTAAAAGTCTGCGAATTACCTGCGGCGGCTGAGACAAGAGAAACTTCGGCGCCGGGGCCGATCCCCATTTCTTTTGCCAATTCATTGCCTATTAAAAGCCCTGATTCTCCCAATATGGGCGCGGATCCGGCGACATACTTCTTTATATTCGTCACATATTTTTCAGTGTCTTCTTCTATGCCGTTTAATACCGCGCCGGTAAAACGATCCTCACATTTTAAAAGAACCTGCCCCGTGATAAAAGGCGAAGAGCTGAGCACGCCTTTTGTATCCGATAAAACTTTTTTAACGACGGGATCCGTGCTGCTTATGCCGCCTTCGCGCTCTATAAATATGTGGGGCGTGGTTCCTATTATTCTCTCTTTCAACTCGCTGTTAAAACCGCTCATAACCGCTATAACGATTATGAGCGCCGCTACCCCTACTGCTACTCCCAGAATCGATATGAGGCTTATGACCGATATGAATTTCTCTCTGCTTCTCGTCTTAAAATATCTCAGCGCGACAAAAAATCGCCAGTTCATACTTCCTTTCTCAGCTGCGGAAAAAGTATTACATCACGTATCGAAGGAGAATTCGTTAACAGCATTACAAGCCGGTCTATGCCTATGCCGAGCCCGCCGGCCGGCGGCATACCGTATTCAAGCGCCCTGACAAAATCTTCGTCTATTGCGCTGCCTTCAGCCTGCTCCTCAAACCTCTGTTTCTGCTCAACAGGATTATTCAGCTCTGAATAAGCGTTGGCGAGTTCCATGCCGCCCATGAACAATTCGAACCTGTCAGTAAGAAGAGGTGCGTCTTTTTTGACTTTAGCGAGCGGGCACAGGTCTTTAAACATATCTACCACAAAAACGGGATGGTTGGATTTCGGGGTAAGGAGATCTGCTATGATATTAGCGATCTGAGTCCTTCCGATATTTTCACTTTCTATCGCCACGCCCTTGGCCCTGAGTTTCTTTACCCATTCTTTTTCGTTGTCGTCAGCATTTATGTCGTACGTCTCTTTCATTATCTCCGCAAAAGAGACTGTTTCCCATTTAGCAAGGTCTATTATTTTATCCTGATACTCGATCTTTTCTTTTCCCAGGACCTTTTTTGCTGTTTCGGTTATCAGCTCCTTGGTCAGTTCCATCGTTCCTTCGCAGTTGCTGTAAGCGGTATATACCTCAAGCATGGTAAATTCCGGATTATGACGTATGGAGATGCCCTCGTTCCTGAAACTCTTATTTATCTCGTACACCTTCTCAAATCCGCCTACCAGTAATCTCTTAAGGTAAAGTTCGGGCGCTATTCTGAGATATAGGTCCATATCCAGCGCCTCGTGGTGCGTTTTGAAAGGCTTGCCTGCGGCGCCGCCGGCGAGCGGCTGCATCATCGGCGTTTCCACTTCCAGATAGCCTTTTGAATCGAGGATAGAGCGGATACTCTTTATGATTTCCGACCTTGTCCTAAAAATGTCTTTGACGCTCGGATTGGCTATGAGGTCGAGATACCGCTGTCTGTATCTCGTTTCCACATCTTTCAGGCCGTGCCATTTCTCGGGAAGCGGCCTTAGCCCTTTTGCGAGTACGGTAAACGCCTCTACTTTCACGGTCGGTTCGCCTGTTCTTGTCTTAAAAAGCTCGCCCGTCGCGCCTATTATATCCCCGATATCGAGCATGGAATCGGCGATTTCGAATTTTTCCGGACCTAATATATCATTGTTAAAATACAACTGCATTTTCTCTGTTTCGTCCCGCAAATCCGCGAATATGCTCTTGCCGTGCTTTCTTTTTGCCATAATCCTGCCCGCTATAGTCGCCTTCTCTCCGGCTTTAAAGTCAGCCGTCAGCTCTTTTACATGCGCGGATACGGAAAATTTGCCGCCAAAAGGGTCAATGCCCTTGCTAACTAACGAGTTTAATTTTTGATACCTATCTTGAATGATATCGGACATTTCTGCTCTTTCTTGGTTAATAGTTACTGAATAATGTTTATTATCGTTATATTAGCGTATTATATATTAGCGGGATATTTCTGTCAACGATTTACTGCGAAATATGGGGACGAGGTCAATCCTTAAGGTGCAAATCAACGTAGCAGGCCAGCAGTTCCCGTATTTTGGGAGGCGGCGGTACGGTAAAATAACTATCTATTATTGAGTGGCCTATTTCATGGGCGAGTACGGATTCGGAAAGATTATTCAGGGATATATATACGGTTTTGAATTTGTGCACATAGAAAGCCTTGTAACTTGCTTCTTCTGCAAATATCTCTTTATAAGCGTCATTAAGCTCATCCTGATTATCGTATATCTTGATGTTTATCTTAAACCCCTGAGGATGCATATCCAGTATATTTTTGGCTTTTCTGACCAATATATCGATCCTGTTCGCCAACTGCTCCGCGTCCGATATGCCCCTCTCGAGAAATATTTTCTTTTCGACGGGGTCATATCTGGCGAAATCGACATCTATTTTCCTGGCGGCACTCTTCAGATCCACGGCGTTTTGGACATCTATAACAGCATATGAGCTTTTTATTACAGTCCAATCCTGAGTACCGGAATCGACGGGCGTTTTCCCTCCTTCATCCTGGGCTAACGCGGGTGCAATTCCCGCCAAGAGGATAATAAATACAGAATACGGTATTAAAAATAAATTTTTGTTTCGCATTATAGCCTATAATCTGAACTTCTCAAGTTTTTCACCGATATCGCGGCCCTCTTTAAAATCTTTTTTTATGGCGCTTATCATACCGTTCAGCCGGCGGCGCGATTTATTGAAAACCTCGGACAATACCCTGGCCTCATCCCCTTTTCTGAAAGATATGTCGAAACTTATGTCGCCTTCGCCCATTCTCTCAAGAGAATCTTCCAGTTTATACAGCGGGCCTGCTATACGGTGCGATATGAATAAAACCACAATTATCGTCGCGACACTCACCAGGACTATCGATATTAAGCTGCTTAAAATAAGCCCCGGCATTATGAATTCCGTGCTCGGTTTTATCATGATCCTGGAATTTTCAAATACCGTAGTAACGCTATGGCTTAAAAATAGATACACTAAAAAAGCCGAGATGATAGCGGTCAGCGTTACCAATACGCAGAATTTCATGATAAACTTGGTCTGAAATTCTTTCTTTATGAAGTAGTTTTTGCGTCTGTTTTCCATGTGCGCCCCCGATTTTTGTGTGCAAAAATCGTCCCGATCCCGCCGTGGCGGGAGAGGGACCTTTGCCTATATTAGTTTAGCGAATTGAATATTTTCTCATCAATCTTTACGCGCGTTTTCAAACGCAGCGATTCCAGCCACTGGTCCATTTCTTCTTTGCCCTTGACAGCGCTAATGCGGCGGGTTATTTCATTTTTTAAAGAAGCAAGCTTACCGATATCATTCGGCGCGGTTTCTTCTACGACTATAAGGGCCCATTTGCCGCTCACTTTCACGATACCCTTCGCCTTGTCCGGGTTTATACCGAATACATAATACTCCAGCGGCGACTCACCCTCTCCCAAAATGTACCATTTCGACGGCACGACATAACTTATAGCGAATTTCTGCGGCTCTTTTTCCCACGAATTAAGCGTATCGCCGTCTTGCGACATTCCCTTCCCGGCATATTTTTCATCGGAGAAGACGATTATTTTTGCTTTGATTTTATTCTTCATCTTTTCGTAATATCTGTTTATCTCATCCTCGTAAACAACGGTTTTTTTTGCTATTTCTTCGGATTTTTTGGTCAACAGGTCCTTAAGCAACGTATGCTCCCAATAAGCTTCTATTGACCTCATGAAATCCTTTTCCTTATCAAGGTTTTCTCTTACGGCTTCCTGAATCAGGATCTCTTTTATGATAAGCGCGTCGAGCATTTCTTCTTTTGTAACCGGTATTTCACCGAGCATCCTGCCGGTATCCAATATGCTCTTAGATTCATAATCGAAATCTTCAACCGTCATATCATAATTGTTTATAGACGCCACTATCCTTTCCTCGCCTTTCTTCCCGGCACAACCGCTTACCAGGAAGGCTATTGCTAGAGTAAAAACTGATACCAGAGTGAAGCTGCATATTTTATTAATCATATAAAACCTCCGATTTTCGGTAGAAAATCGTCCCGAGCCATTTAGGCGAGGGACTACCTTAATTATATTACTTTTATGACAATAACAGTCATATCATCGTGCTGAGGCGCGCCTTTCGAGAATTTTGCTATTTCGGCAAGCACCTTCATCATGATGTCTTTGGCCTTCAGTTCATAGCCGGCCGTCAGAATATTTTTTACTCTTTCTATCCCGAATTCCTTGCGTCTGGTGTTCATTGATTCGGAAATACCGTCGGTATATAAAAACAATATATCGCCTTTCTCCATCGGGATCTCTTTA
>JAQUMG010000028.1 GCA_028718265.1 Candidatus Omnitrophota bacterium | reverse complement strand
ACTTTCATGCGGCATAAATCCGCGATACGGCCTTATAGACGCTTATTGGATGGCTGCCTCCTGTATAGATGAAGCCCTAAGGCAGGTTATATGCTGCGGCGGTGACTTAAAAAGAGTAGCTATTCTTGATAATTTTTGCTGGGGCAATACCGACAGGCCTGAAACACTTGGTACACTGGTTCGCGCCTCTTACGGATGCTATGACATTGCCAAGGCGTACGGCGTTCCGTTTATTTCCGGGAAAGACAGCCTGAATAATGAATATAAAGTCGGAAAAAAGAGTATATCGATTCCGCCGACTCTTCTTATATCTGCTATAGCGGTTATGAAAGACGTGAATAAGGCATTAAGCATGGATGCCAAGGAAAGCGGAAATCTTATATATGTCGTCGGAAATACTAAAAATGAGCTCGGCGGATCGCATTATCTTATGCTAAAAGGCCTTACGGGGAACGACGTTCCGAAAGTCGAGCCTGAAACAGCCAGGCTGATCATGAATAAACTAAGCGAAGCCAATGAAAAAGGTCTTATAAAATCGATGCATGACTGTTCTGAAGGCGGGCTTGCTGTTGCCCTGGCAGAAATGGCATTTAGCGGAGGATTGGGCATGGAAGCAGATCTGAAAGGTGTGCCGGCCGAAGACGGGTGCCTGCGTGACGATGTTATACTATTCTCCGAGTCCAATAGCCGCTTTATCGTGGAAGTGCATAAAAAAGACAGAAAAAAATTCGAATCGATGCTTAAAGGCTCTGCTTTCGGCATTATCGGCGGACTGAAGAGAAATAAGACTTTCAAGGTCAGAGGCCTATCCGGCAAAACAGTCGTGAAAGAAGATATATACAAACTTAAAACAGCGTGGCAGAGACCATTCGCGAAGTGGTAAACAAAATATGAAACAGGCAAGAGTTGCGATATTAAGGACGGCAGGCACAAACTGCGACAAGGAAACCGCATTTGCCTTTTCACTGGTAGGCGCGGAAACCGATTTTGTCCATATTAATGAATTTGTAAAAAAGAAAAAGCGCCTTTCCGATTACCAGATACTTACTTTACCCGGCGGATTTACTTACGGCGACGATATCGCAAGCGGGAAAATACTGGCGAACGAAATAAGATATAATCTCGGTGCCGACGTGGAGAAGTTTATTTCCGACGGCAAACTCATACTCGGCATATGCAACGGTTTTCAGATACTGGTTAAAATGGGATTACTGCCGGCTTTAAACGGGCATTTATGGGAAACGAATGTCACCCTGAATCTTAACGATTCGGCTAAATTCGAAGACAGGTGGTGTTATCTGAAACCAGCCGCCGGCAACCGCTGTGTCTGGACAAAAGGGATATCTGAAATCATATATCTGCCCGTGGCGCACGGTGAGGGAAAATTTATTCCCGCCAGCAGCGCCGTACTCAAGGAATTAAAAGAAGATAAGCAGGTAGTGTTCCGCTATTGCCGGGAAGACGGAAAAAAGCCGGAGTATCCGGATAATCCGAACGGATCCGTTGACGACATAGCCGCTATTTCCGATTCGACAGGCAGGATACTCGGCATGATGCCCCATCCGGAGCGGTATGTCCGCATGACCAAGCATCCAAGATGGACAAGAGACAGGCTGAGAAAAGAAGGAGACGGCCTGTCCGTTTTCAGAAACGGCGTAAAATTCGCGGAAAATAACCTATAGAGCTTTCGCAGCGAGAGGATATTGTTTTGAAAAAAAACGATGCTTCGGTAAAATTTCTGCTATTTATCATTTGCGGCATAATATTTGCCTATAATCTGGGCAGCGCTCTCCCCATAATCGAAAGCGAGAAATTTTATTTCCAGAGCGTAAAAGAAATGTTTGCCCGGCACGACTGGATTACTCCTTATTATCAGGGACAATTCCGCTTCCAGAAACCCATTCTTTTCTACTGGTTAGTGAGTCTTTCGTATCTCGCGTTCGGAATTAATAACTTCGCAGTGCGTTTTCCTTCTGTCTTATTCGGCATCCTGACGGTCATATTCACCTTTAATATAGGCAGAAGACTCTTTGACCGCAAAACCGGGCTTTTGGCTGCCGGCATAGTTGCGACTCTTGTTATATTTTTTATGTATTCAAGATATGCCTCTCCGGATATGGCCCTTACCTTTTTTGTGGTTTATGCGATATATCTCTTTTTGAAGGGCACAAAGGATCCCGAAAAAGGAAAACCATTTTTTACGGCTTTTTTTGTAGTTCTTGGATTGGCTACAATGACTAAAGGTTACGTCGGCTTTCTTTTGCCGCTAATCGTGGTGTTGTCTTTTATTATCAGCGCTAAAAAATGGAAACTTCTTAAGGCGATAAATATCCCTTCAGGCGTATTTATAATCCTGGCCGTAGGGCTGCCGTGGTATATTGCAATGTGCCTTTTGCACGGCGATAAGTATCTGAACCATACAATCGCATTTGATGCAATAAAGCGGATGTTTTGTGTGCCGAATACCGGAGCAGGTCATGGCTTTTTGTTAACCTATCTCAAAAAGCTTTTTTTCTACATTCCTGTGTTAATCGTGTGGTTTATGCCGTATTCATTATTTTTGCCGGCCGCTATACGGGATGCATTTAAGAGTAAAAAAACATATTCTCTCGAGAGAGATTCCTATAAACTTATATTGAGCTATTTTCTGGGTATATTCATCTTTTTCAGTCTTATGAGGGCTAAGGAATACCAATATCTGCTGCCGCTCTCGCCTGCCTTAGGCCTTATGACAGCCAGGTACTTCATAAATCTGGAAGAGAGAAATATGCAATTCAGGTCTATCGGCTTCAACATAGTTTATATATTGGTAACGATAGTCTATATTTTAGGTCTTTCAGGCATTCTATATACGATGCATCATATCTATTCTTCCCGGGTGGCGGTTTATGAATATGCCGTAGCTCTAGCGCCGTTGATTATCATATTGCCTTATCTAAGGAAAAAGAGTACCGCCACGCTTTTTGCTATACCGATCGCCATGGCCGTATTGATGCTGTTCCTCGCCGGAAGAGCGATACCCTTGTTTAACGACAGAGCGCTTCCTGCCTTTACCGATGAGATAAAAAGTCTTATAAAACCGGGGGAAAAGGTGGGAGTAGGCTCTGTCGATATAAGCCAGCAGCGTATCGGGATATATATGGACATGCCGATTGAGGAAGTAAATGTAAAATCTAAATTGTCCGACGTTGTTCCGCTGCATAAGAATAAGCTGGCAGACTTTCTTACCTCCGGCGATAAAGTGTATTTAGTGATAGCGGAGGACGATTATATGTCGCTTATACCGGATGACATTAAATCGAAACTGATTATAATGGATGAGCGCGAGATGTGGAAGACGCGCTTAAAGAGAAGTCTCGGCAAAGAGACGATCTCGGAAGTATTGCGCGGCAAGAAGGATATTCTAAAGGACGTACTGAGGCACAAAGTTTATCTTTTGACCAATAAAAAAGATTCGGACTAATTATGTATAATAACAGTATAACGGGAGTTAGCTTTGAAGGACAAAAGGAAGCAGATACTGTCAAACATCCTTATCGCGTTTATTCTGGCAGGTATAGCGATATTTATAGTTTTGGCGGCAGGCGTATTTTATTTTCATTTTCCTGACCCTGCACCGCTGGGCGTATACGAACTGTAAAAGCAGGCAGCCAACCTTTTTATCGGCCATGGTTTCTTTATGAAATCTTTCCCTGTAAAAATATGTATTTTTCTGTACTGCGCGCTCTTATTTTCTTTTGGCGCGCAAAAATCCAGCCTGGAATTCAAAGGCGACGAGAATTTTTACTTCGAAAGCACGCGGCACATGCTCGAAACCAAAGACATCCTGACCCCGCGGTATATGAACGAGGAAAGGTTTCAGAAACCGATATTATTTTATTGGTTTATTCTGCTTTCCTTTAAAATATTCGGCGTAAACTGGTTTGCTGCGCGGCTGCCGTCTATTCTGCTTGGTTCTTTGTGCGCGCTTTTGATATTCAAAATAGCCGAACTGTTATTCAGGGACAAAAAAACTGCCTTATTTGCGGCACTTTTTGCGGCTACTACGCCGCTATACTACAGATATGCGCGGTTGGCGGTGCCGGATATGTCCTTGATTTTTTTTGAGACACTGGCCCTGTACTTTTTTATTAACTATTATAAATTCAGGACAGGCACCGGCCTGCGGTTTTTTTTCGCAGCCCTGGCCGTCGCTTTTTTGATAAAAGGCCCCGTCGGCGTGCTGATCCCGCTTTTAATAACGGCGATATTCTGCCTGCTGAAGAAAGAGACAGTGTTTAAACTGAGTGACGTTGCAGCAGGAGTTATATTGTTCTTGGTTATCACGGTGCCGTGGTTTTACGCGATGTGGAAAATATATCCCGAAAGATATGCAAATGAGGTAGTCAGCCGCGAGATATTGCAAAGGCTCGGCTGGGGGCACGCCGGTTCATTTATAATGGTTTATATTAAGGGATTTATTTTCTACACAGTTACTTTGATAACGAAATTTTTACCGTATTCTCTGTTTATGCCTTTTGCCTTCGCAGGCGTTGCCCGAAACAGTAGAAGCGAAAACGACGGCCGCATTTTTCTGCTTACCTGGGTAGCTGTAGTTTTCTTATTTTTTACCTTTGTCGCGGAGAGGAGAACGCATTATCTTCTGGCATTGGCGCCGGCAGCATCGATATTGGTAGGAGTGTTTTTTGCTAAATTGGCGCAGAAGAAAAGAGTGCTCCCTATCGGCATAGTAGCATTTCTTTCGTTATTATATATCGCATTTAATCTATTGCCGGCTTACGGGCTATTCAGTAACAGGATGGAACATGCCGCGTTTTCCATAAAAGCCGGCATGAAAGAAGGAGATAGAATAGGCATAGGATCTCATGGTATAATCCCTGAAGAATTGCAGGTATTCTTTCAGGTGCCGGTGGAGCTGGTTAAGGTTACATACACCGCAGATGGCCGGCCTTCCATGGATACGGTTCCGCGGTTGAAGGAATTTTTAAATTCGCAGGACAGGGTATTCTGCGTAATAAAGAAAAAAGATTACGAGACATTTCTCCCGGCAGAGATGAGGGAAAAATTATATATCATAGACAGCTATTATGTATGGAAGCGCAGAATAACATTTAATGAGGTAAAAGACGCCGTGGGCAGCGAAGGCGGTGATCTCTTTAAAGAAGTTTTCCAGAATGAAATTTACGTCGTGAGTAATAAGAGGTAAAGATGTATTCTGTTGTAGTCCCGTTTTTTAACGAAGAAGAATCGGTCAGGCCGCTATATGAGTCCATTAAGCGCGTAATGGACTCGCTAAGGGCCGATTATGAGATTATTTTTATAAACGACGGTTCTACCGACAGAACTAAGGAAATATTGAAAAGCGTATCTCTGTCCGACGGCACGGTAATCGTGATACATAACAACGTACGAAGCGGGCAGACCGCATCCCTGAGATTCGGTTTCGAAAGAGCCCGCGGCGAAATAATCATATCGATGGACGGCGATATGCAAAACGACCCCAATGATATACCGAAACTCGTAGCCGAACTTAATAAGGGATATGACTTTGTATGCGGCTGGCGTTATCCGCGTAAGGACCCCGTCTCCAAGAAGATAGCGTCTTGGTTCGGCAATTTAGCGCAGAAGACTGTTTTCAGAAGCAACCTTCACGATATCTCCTGCACGCTGAGGGTTTATACTAAGGATTCCATAAAAGTGCTGCCGCTCAAAAAAGAGGGCGCGCACAGATTTATTCCGTATCTCCTGATGATGAAGGGAGAAAAGCCGTCCGAAGTGAAGGTTCACCATCTGCCCCGGCATTACGGTAAGACAAAATACGGATTCACGAGGTCTTTCAAGGTGGCTTACGATTTTCTGACGTTGTTGTTTAACAGAAAAAGTTGGATGTAGAAAGGATATAGTATGAATTTTAGCGATCTTTTAAATCCATGGGTTATTTTCGGATTGTTAGGCCAGCTATGTTTCAGCCTGAGGTTTATTGTCCAGTGGCTGTATTCCGAAAAAATGAAAAAAAGCGTAATTCCGGTATCGTTCTGGTATTTTAGTCTTGCCGGCGGAGCCGCACTTTTTATATATGCTATTTACCGCAGAGACATTGTCTTTACCCTGGGACAAGGGGCCGGCTTAATAGTATATGCGCGAAATCTTGTACTGGTCGCCAGGCACAAAGAAAAGAATGTCTAAAGACAGGGGCGGGTGACTTGAAAAGAGATGTCATAGTAGGGATTTTCATAATAGCTGTTTTGCTTGGGCTCTACTCGGTAAATAGAAGTAAACTCGGCTATTCGATTCCGGACGAAAAAAGATATATACAAAGCACAAAAGAGATGGAAGCAGGCGGGGATTACATCACGCCGCATTATCATGGTGACCTGCGTTTCCAGAAACCGATACTCTTTTACTGGCTGATAATTCTTTCCTATAAAATCTTAGGCATCGGGATTTTTGCCGCCAGATTTCCTTCCATTATTGCCGGTATTCTGAGCGTAATAATAATTTACTTCCTGGCGCGGGACCTTTTTGGCAAAAAGGCGGCGCTATTTTCGGCCATTACCCTGGCCACATGCGAAATCTTTTTCACATATGCCAGATTTGCCGTTCCCGACACGACATTCACGCTTTTTATTATGCTGGCAATCTACTTTTTTATAAAAGCATATCTGGAGCATATTAAAGGTAATTTTCGTTATTTATATATGTATATTTTTATGGCTCTCGCCATGCTTACCAAGGGGCCGCTGGGTTTATTTTATCCGATGTTGATGATATGCATATTCATCATTATCCGCAAAGATTGGGCCGTAATAAAAGATATTAAAATTGTCCTGGGTCTGGTTATATTTATCGCCATAAGCGCGCCGTGGTTTATAACGATGATAACTCTTCACGGCAAAGAGTATATCGGCAATGTCTGGTCCTTGGAGATAATGAAAAAGTTGAACTTTTCTGAGTCCCAGACACACGGTAACGCATTATTCCATTATTTCTCGTCGATTTTTTACTATTCGGGGATGATATTATTAAGAACTCTTCCGTGGTCTATTTTTTTACCCGCCGCTATTTTTTCTTTACGCCGCAACGACACGGCTTATTCCGAAAAAAAAGGATGCGGCGGGCATCTCATAATTTCATGGTTTTCAGCGGTTTTTATTATGATAGTCGCGGTATGGTCCAGAGAGAGTTATTATGTCCTGCCGCTTTCGGCGCCCCTGGCCATGTTTATAGGCGTATATTTATCCGATCTTACCGAAAAGGATGATTTGTGCCGCAGTGCGTTATTCGCGGTCCCGTTCATCCTGACTATTGCGGCGTGCTTTATTGTTTTTTCTCTGTGGTTATGTATCGGCTTTTATGTATTTGATGAACCATTGGTTTCATTGTCGCTTTTGATGTTTTTGTTGCCCATAGGAATGCTGTTTGCTTATTTAGGACGGAATAGAAACAGGATATTACTTCCGGTAAGTTTTTGTATTACTACGATTGCTTGTTTCGGATATTTTGCAGGATCCGTACTCCCTGTAATTGAAATTGATCCCCTGGCGGACTTCGGGGCCGATATCCGGGCAGTTATAAAAGAGGGGGATTTAGTCGGTGCCGATTCCGCGAATTATCACCGGTTAAATGTTTATCTGGATGCCTATGCTGTTAAAGGCATAAGAACTGCGCCCGAATTCAATGATTTTCTTTCTGCAAAAGATGTGAGGGTCTTCTGCGTCGTATCGGAAACGGAGTACGGGAAATTTATAACGGAAGATTTAAAAAAGAGGCTGTATATTCTTGATAAGAGATCAAATTGGAAAAGGCTTGATAAACAAAATCTGCAATATTTCAAAAACATATTTTCGGATATGCTGCAAAATAACCGCGCGTCGGTAAAGGCAGCGCTTAAAGAAGAGATATACATTGTGTCTAATAAAAAATAGACAGCAAAATGGTTAGAATATTATAAAGTTAGTTTTTCCATTTTTTCTCCGACAGATTTTCTCTGGCCATTTACAATTTCCAAAACGTGTGGTAAGCTATTGATGTAACCTACCAAAGTTTCCTCAAGACCTCAAAAAAGGAAAGGTCATTATATGAAAGGTCGAAACCGCCGGGCCCATAATTTTTTTGCGCACATTTTTACGGCTGTTATAATGTTTATTATGACAGTTTTTTTTATTTCAGGTACTTCCTTTGCCGCAACACTTAACGTCCCAACACAATATTCCACAATTCAGGCCGCTATTGACGCCGCAACAAGCGGCGATACTATCAATGTAGCCGTGGGGACGTATAATGAGTATCTTACTTTAAAATCCGGGATTACGCTTAAAGGTACAGGCGGCGGCGTGGTGACTCCGGATAACTTTTCCGATGACAGTATAATAGACGGCAGTAACGCGGGTCGGCCCGTAACCTGTGAAATCATAAGCAATGTGGTTATAGACGGTTTCACCATCCGGAACGGTTATGGAGACACATACGGCGGCAATATTTATTACAACGGCGCTTCCGGTAAAGTTAAAAACAACCTCATAATTAACGGAAGAACGAATTTCAGCGGCGCCTGCGGGTGGGGCGGCGGAATTTGCTGCAATTCTTCCCAGGTAGAGATTACCGGAAACATAATAAAAAATAATACCGCGTGGGGCCGGGGCGGAGGTATCTACTTGCAGTATTCCGGCAGTATGATCGCCAAAAACACCATCTACGGCAACTCTTCAGACTTTGGCGGCGGAATATATTGCTACCATGCGTCCCCACCGATCAAAAATAATATTATCGACGGCAATTTTACTACTTATCAGGATGGCGGCGGATTATATTGCGATTATCAGTCTTCACCCGATGTTATTAATAATACCTTTGTAAAGAACGTAGCCGTGAAATGGGCTAACGGGCAGGGCGGCGCTATCTACGCCACCAGCGATTCCACCCCTAAAATAATCAATAATATCATTGTAAATAATTCTGCTGATAGCTATGCAGGCGGGATATACTGTTTAACCCAGCCGGCCGTATTAGAATATAATGATGTGTATAATAATTCCAGCGGCGACTATTACGGCTGTACCCCCGGAACCGGCTCGATTTCACAGAATCCCCAACTTACCGGAGATTACCATTTACAGGCAGGCTCACCCTGTATTAACGCCGGAAACCCCGATACTATATACAATGATGTTGACGGTACGCGCAACGATATGGGCGCATATGGCGGCACGCCCTACGATTATAATCTTGATACTGACCAGGACGGCCTCCTGGATACGGAAGAGGCGGTTCAGGGGACAAATCCGAGTAATCCCGACACAGATGGAGACAGCGTGCTTGACGGTGAGGAAGTAAAGACTTATTTGACAGGTCCGCTTGATAGTGACAGCGACGACGATGGTGCAAATGACGGCGTCGAAATAGAAAATGAAACCGATCCGAAAAATTCAGGTTCAAAACCCACCTTAACAAAGACACCTACATTAGATAATATAGCGGCGGAAGCCTTTCAGCTATCGCAGGGTACATATATCAAACCGGCACCGCCCGCCATACCCATGCTGGATTATCCTGCCGATAGCCAGCCTGACTCTGTCGGGCTTGTGTATAATGAAAGCAATGCGATACAATGTGCTAATTTCATTGATAAGTTAGATACCTATGGTAAAGCAATGCCGCGGGCAGGTAATGATCACCTTCGTTTCCGCATATATACGGACGGAAATAACGACGGAACGTATGATTTAAGGACCTATTCGGCTGCAAATCCGACTTACCCGACACCTCCGATAAATCCCCCTATTAATAAGAACCTTATTCCCATAGCAGGGAAAGTGCTTTCAAAACTTATTGTGGGCCATTTTCAGTCGGGATATGGCTACCCGCAATTTTTCGATTTTAATTCGAACGGTTACGCCAGATTCAACGGTTTTGTGCCGCAAATAGTGGGTTCTTCATATAGAGTAGCCCTTCATAATGTATTTGACGGCGCGAACGAGGATTTCCCGCGCTTTAGAGAGGTTTATTATAGAATAGATTCAAGTGCTGTGTCAAATTTTATGGCAACGGTTGATGGCGAGGGTTTTACAGGGGCCGTAAGTATGAACCTTACTGCCGGCGAAACAAGCAGTATGGATGTTACCGGTAAATTTTTTGCGCGTCGGATTATCAACGTAGCGAGTGAACCGTATACGGGGTTGGTAGGATACAGCTCGATGTTCTGGAAGGATGAGACGGACACCCCCGGCGATTCAACGGACGAAGCGCACGACTGCGATATAATAGTGGTAGGCTATGATCGCAACGCAGACGGGAAGATAGATATTATTGAGGAACATGCAGTTGATAATCCGGCAAGTCATGTAGTTACTGATTTCTCCGCGCTTCAAAACGGTACCCAGCTATATTGCGCATTGGAAAATAGAGATAGAGACCAATCGCATTATTTAGCCTACGCGAGCGCGACATACGAAAAGCGATCCAGTTACTCGATACAGCTTATATCGTCAGATATTCCTTTATCATTCATTCTTCATGAAGACCCGACAAACGCTGAATACAATGACAACATAGTAATCAACTTGGCCATAAAACAGGACTGGCCGAAAGCCAATTCCGTAAGTGATGCTAAAAATATACATTATATTACAAAAGCGTATTTCCCGATCGATACAGACTTAGATGGTCTTACTGACCAACTCGAAACGCTTATCGGCACTGCCATTAACGATAACGATACTGATAACGACTTAATAAGCGATTATAACGAACTTCTGGCAGGAACTGATCCGCTGGTGGGAATTAATCAACCGCCGGTTGTCACCGACATACCTAACCAGACAGTGGCCGAAGGCGCAACATTTACTACGATCACACTCGATAACTACGTCTCAGACGCCGACAATACCGACGCCCAGATGACATGGACCTACTCCGGCAACTCGCAGCTGACAGTCTCGATTGTGAACAGAGTAGCAACCATCACCATACCCGGTACCGAATGGTCCGGCTCAGAAACCATAACCTTTAAAGCCACAGATCCGGGCGGACTGTTTGCATCTGACGCGGCTACCTTTACAGTAACGGCGGTAGGACCGCGCACCCTGAACGTGCCTACAGCAGATTATCCTACGATCCAAGCGGCTATTGACGCGGCGACAAACGGCGATACTATTGAGATAGCGGCCGGGACGTATTACGAAAATCTTGTCTTAAATAAGAGCGGCATAACACTTCAGGGCGTTCAGGATGGACTGCCCGCTATTTGGGGTACTTCGGGTACTTACGGTAACACTGTTATTAGATGTACCGATATAAACGGCGCAGAAACGGTCATTAAAGGATTTTTGATCGGAGGAGAAACCTATAGCATACAATGCGCAGGTACAGTTTCTTTCTTAAAAATAGAAGGTAATGAGCTTAGAAGCGGTATTTACATGGAAACCGGCGCGTCGGCGGAGGTTAAAAACAACAGTTTCTGGGATTGCAACATTCTCTATGCGGCAGGAGACAACCGACTCAATTTTGTCGGAAATGCAATGGCTACGCCGGGACCCAACCTTGGGGGGCTGTTTTTAACGGGAACTACAGGTTTGATCAAAGATAATGTGTTCCGGTCCCGCTGGAATGGAGCGATCCAACTACATGCGAATTCTAACATGACTATAGAGGGTAATATATTGAGAGGCGTTTACGGATGGGATTCCACCGGGGGTATTATATTGAGGGACTCCACCGCCGTTATCCGCAACAACATTATCGAAAATGCCAAAGTGCATCATAATCCGTCTGTAGGCGTGGGGTTAGACGCCCTTAACAGCAACATTATATTATATAATAATGTTTTTTGCTCCATTGAAGGGTATAGTATTGACACAAGTGGCGTAGCGCTAAAAATCGTTGATTCGAACGTCATTGCCAAAAACAATATTTTTTCCAATATCAGTACGGGCCAGGAGGCAGTCTATTTTTCGGGGAGCGGCAGTCAGGATTTTTCCTATAACGATCTATGGGAAATCTCTACAACTGTTCCTATGACCGGCATCATACCCGGTCCCGGCAATATTACGGCAGATCCACTGTTTACCGATGTCTCATATCATTTAGATGCAGGATCTCCCTGTGTAGATGCAGGCGATCCTGCCGCGCAATTCAATGACCTCAATTTCACCCGCAATGACATGGGTATCTACGGCGGGCCTTATGGCGACTTTACGAACAGTATAATGGTGGAACCCGGCGAGTCCATACAGGCCGCGATCGACGCTGCCTCAAGTGGCATGACCGTATCCGTGCAGGAAGGGACATATACCGGAGACATTATACTTAAAGACGGCGTTGACCTCATCGGCGAAAGTGCCGCCGCCACAATAATAGAGGGGAACATTGCCTGTTTTGAAGCCAATGATACAATCGAAAACTTCACCATTATCTATGACGAAGGCGAGTTCGCAAGCTTTACAAATCCATACTATAGCGGCTGGCAAATCCTTACTGACGCCGGCATAACCGCCGTCGATTCGGAAATCACCGTCAGAAACTGTATCATCTATCCCGATCTTAGCGGCGGCGGAAGCCCGAAGGCGCCGTTCGGCAAGGGTATTCAGATATGGAATCTCTATGGCGCGCCTGTCAAGGCGCCTCTAATCGACAATGCACTGATCATCCACTGTGATACAGGCATATTCTACTACGATCAGGTCTTTGGCGGAGCCCTTACGGGAATGATCCAGAATTCGACCCTCGATGCCAACAGATACGGTATCGTATTAAGGGCACACAAAGAAAATCCGCTCATCACAAATAATATCATCTCAAATTCACTCGACGGTATCCACATAACTTATGAAGACGGTACGCTTATTGCAGATCGGCTCGCAAATATGCAGAATAACTGTATCTTCACCCAGGATCCGGACGGTGCTATTGTCTGGTGCGACGCTACGCAAAGCGCTCAGACTCCCACAGGACCCGGCAACATCTATGAAGACCCGTTGTACACAGCCCCATGGGATCTGGACTATACGCCTCAAAATCCTGATTGCGGCGACAGAGGGTATAGAGCAGAATAAACGCATCTTTTTTATTGACTAAAGGCTTCCGCACAGGC
>JAQUMG010000027.1 GCA_028718265.1 Candidatus Omnitrophota bacterium | reverse complement strand
CACCACTTTAAGAACACCGGCAACGGCGAAGCGCGCCTCATCTCAGTTACCAGCCTGGCCCGGGATTAATCCAATACACAGAGTTCATTTACGCGCATACGTAGTCAAATGAGACGGATGGGACGTATCGGTCTTATAACCGAGAGCCTTGAGCATCTTTTCAAGCTCTACGCATGTCTTTTGGCCGTTCAAAATATGATATGATGCGATCGCGAGGTCAGGCCCGCTCTTTTCCAGGATAGAAGACGCTCCCCTGACAGCTTCTATCTCGGCTCCTTCTACGTCCATCTTTATAAAATCCACATTAGTTATGCCGCGCTTTTCAAGCTCACCATCCAGGGACGTTACGGAGATATCGTATGATTCTGTATTATGGCTCAGGTTTTCCGCGAAGAGATTACCGCTCTGGGATCCTCCCGAAAATTTCAACCTATCCTCTTTCGACCATACGCCCTTTTCGATCAAAATGACGTTATGCAGGCCATTTAAGGATACGTTATCCTGTAATTTCTTAAAAAAGGCCGGATCGGGCTCGAACGCCATTACCCGGCCCGTCTCGCCGACGGCCATGGCCGCATATAAGGTGAATTCGCCTATATAAGCTCCGCAGTCGATAACCGTGTCGCCCTTCTTTATATCGTATCCGAAAAGATAGCCCGGCAGAGAGCGCTGCAGATCGTCCGCGATATTCTCGTAGCATTTGAACCTGACACCGTTAGGAAATACGAATTCATAATACCGGTCAGGATAGTACATGCGAAACCCGTTCTTCCCGGAATGTTTTTTATTGTAATAGAACCGGTAATAGGCGCTCTTTAATGTCTCCCTGATACGGCCCGGCGGGATCAAGCGCGACAGGGTCTTATCGAGTTTCGGCATGCGGGTATCTTCCTCTATTTAGAATAGCGTATAGATAAACGGCGCCAAAGCGGATGATTCGGTAAAAACTATCAGCAAGCCCAATAATAGCAACAGGATAACGACCGGCACGAGCCACATCTTTTTACGGGTCTTCAAAAAATCCCACAGCTCCTTGAATAGCGACGTCTTACTCATGGTATTCTCCTTGTTTAAAATTGTTTTTCAAGCCTCTCCCCGGGCGTCTTTACAACCGCGCGCTTTACCCAATAGCTTACCCTATCCTTCTCTATTTTTCTATCGAGCGGATCCTTGCCAATAACCTTCATAATAAGCGCCATGGGGGTAATGATCAGGAAGTATATTATGGTAAGGACGATCCTCGTATTGACCCACCCTATGACATGGCCGACTTTAGTGAATAGCGTAAAAACGGGCTTTATGTGCTTCGGGGCCAGCAGAGCCAAAAGGATAGAGGCTATGCTCAGGCTGAAGAACCACGGATACCAGTTTGTCCGGCCTTTAAATAGATTGACCGCGCCCAGCGCCAGAAGGATCCCCGCAAGCGCCATTCCGAATTGCTTGAGGTCTTTTAACTCGTTACGGGATTTTGCCATATTTTATAGATATTTTTCGATAGATCCGGCGACTTCTCCGGCGATCAACCTGTTCCCCTCGCCATTACAGTGAAAATCGAACGGCGCAAAATACAATACCCTCCCCCGGCCTTCGCGCCTGAACGCTTCTGTCAGGTCGCAGAAAGGAACGGAAGCCTTTTCGCACTCCGCCTTCAAGATATCCCGCATCTTCATGGTCGTATTGAGATCGTATACCTGTGAGTAGCTCGGGAAGTAGGTCATGACTAATTTTATATCATGAGAGCCGCAAAATCTATTCATTTCGTCAAGCGCGGCGAGATAATCGGATACGGCTTTCTCCGTATCTCCGGAGAAAGGCTCATTCAGTATCCTGCCCTCATACTTGGCTGTCGTATTTTTAAAAAGCGCCGCATTCTCATCGTATTTTCTTCCAAGCCTGTCAAGATCGAGATCACCTGCCGGATATTTCTTTTCCCTGCCGGATAGCTTGTAATTTTTGTATTTCATCTTCAGCTTAATATCGCCGACAAGCTCTCCTATGGCCGCCTTCGTGAGGAACCACTCGGGGACCGACTTTGTCCGGAACTTCATATTAAGTATTTCCCGCCTGTCCTTGCCCATGATCTCCCAGATATCGTTGGTTACAAAAGTTAAGACCACGATGTCAGGTTTCAGCGGCGCTATGACTTTAAGTAAGGCGAGTTCTTTATCTATCGAACCGCCGCCCCTCGCAACGCTTAGGACCTCCGCCTTATATCCGTCTTCGGTAAGGATGCCTTCGAGAAAGAACGGATACGTCTGGTCGTTATCCACAAAGTATCCGTCCGTGACGGAATCACCAAGGGCGACGACTCTTTTAACCCCGGGCGTCTTTTCGAACCGTATCTCCTTACTTCGCATTCCATAGGAATTTGTGATGACCCTGTAAGGCCTAAATCCATATTCCATCACTATATTTTCATTGCGAGGATACAGGCCGTCTTTGGCAGAGAGAAGGAAATTGAACGAACCGTGGGGGAACCCGAACGCAAGCCTCAGGGCGCCTTCAAGGACTAATATAGGTATGATGGTAATGATAATTATTGCAAGCAGTGCTGCTATTTTTTTTCGCATTGCAATATTATATCATTTTTTTGCAATTGCAGCGAGTTATTAGGGTGGTCTATTGCATCACGTCCCAATTGGCACAGCGCTCGGAGAGGATAAGATCGGCTTTGAACGTATCAAGATCGTCTTCGAGTATCTCCCGCTCGAGCAAACCTTCCCTATATACCAATTCCATAGCCTTACTATATTGCTGATCGCCTATCAGATTCCGGACTTCAGCTATTAGGGATTTGGTAAAGAGATTGATTAAGTACCTGTGGGGGCGGCGTCTTCGGAGGGTCAGTAGAACCTTCATCACATTCTCACCTTCTTTCGCGTTTGCCAAGCGAGAATATTATGAACGTCTACAACTATACCACATATCTGCGAATTGACAAGGGCAGGCCGGTTCTAACTTTTCCAAACTATTACGATTGCTTACCGCAACTACTTCAATAGCAATATATTACATAAATCGGTAAGGGTATAAAAAAGTTATCTTTTATGAGATAGAATTATGCCTGCTCGAGGTTATGATATTTCCCTTCTCGTACGCCAAGAGAAACGCGCTCACGATAACCGGGTCGAATTGTGTCCCTGAACAGCGTTTAAGTTCCTGGATCGCTTCCTCTATCTTCTTCTTCTTTTTATACGGCCGGTCGGTAGTGATGGCATCGAAAGCGTCCGCGACAGAGATTATCCTCGCGATCAGCGGTATGTCCGTCCCTCTTAGCCCGTCCGGATAGCCGGAGCCGTCGAAGCACTCCTGATGATAGCGCACCTCTCTTGCCACATCGGCCAGTTCCTTGATGGGATGGAGGATGGTCGCGCCGATTATCGAATGCTTTTTTATCTCCTCGAATTCTTCGGGCGCGAGCTTGCCGTGCTTATTCAGGATATGGTCGGGAACACCTATCTTGCCTATATCGTGCAGAAGCGCCGATATCTGCAATGTCTCCCTGAAATTTTTGTAGTTTGCCATTTCGGGGATGCCCTCAAGCTCACGGGCGATCGCAAGACAATACGTGGTGACCCGTTCGGTGTGGCCGTGCGTATAAGGATCGCGGGCGTCGATCGCCGCGGCCATAGCGATGGCCGTATGGATAAATATGCGGTGCTCCCGGAGATAAAGCTCTTTGATCTCTTCTATCTTTTGCTGCAGGTTTTCGATGAGGAGCGCGTTCGCGATCGCCATCGCGGCATCGTTGGCCAGGGTGACGAAAAATCCCATCTCCTCCCTGGTAAAGGTCTCGCCGGATATCTTTTCGCCGAGGACGAGTATGCCCAAAAGGTCGCGCTTGAAATAACACGGCACGCAGAGCCTCGCCTTGATGAGGTCCATCTGTTTCTTTATCAGAAGAAGCTTATCATAAAGGTCGGGCTGGCGCTCGAGTATCTCGCGGTTCCTTAAACCTACTATAACGTCGTCATACCTCAATATTCCCGTTTCAGATATAAGATAGCTTTGTTTTTCGCTGAATACGCTTACGAGCGGATTGTCCGCCACGAGCTTGATGAATCCTATCGGTATCTTTACGCCCTGCGAGCCCTTTGAATCTATGAGTATATACGAGTGCCTATGTTCTTTGAATAGCAAAACAGCCGTGTGCGTAACCTTGAGCTGCTCGTCAATAGTCTTAACTATCATCTTGATAAGGTGCTCCGGCTTCTTGAACCTTATCATGGTCCTGGACGCCTTCTCCAGGAATGCCTGATAATCGTATTTAGGGCCCGGGTTCTCCATGCGCAGCCTTTCGGTTGTCGGTTTTTCGTTCTGGTCCTGCGGGCTTCCGGTGCGGTTCACGGAATTTTCCACAAAAATATTTTGCAGTTTATCCCAGCTCGGCGCCTTTTTAGGTTTATCCATTAAACTTTTTCTCCCTTTCTATTTTAGATTGTTTTCCACCGCGCGCTCAAGGTGATCAAGGACGAGAGGTTTTGTAATGTACTCACACGCGCCGAGCCTACATGCCTCATCCATTCTCTCCTGGTCCTCGAGAGCCGTAACCATAACTACCTTTATCTTCCTATCGATATCCTTGATATGTTTCAAAGCGGCAATGCCATCCATGCCTTTCATCTTTATATCGAGTAGTATGAGATCCGGTTTTTCGTTCTTAATGAGCGTGAGGGCATCCTCCCCGCTCAAAGCCGTCAAGACACTATATCCTCTCTCAATGAAGAAACTCTGCATAAAGTCGCAGATATCGCGTTCGTCGTCGACTACCAGTATCTTTTTCATACGAACACTCCCCTTTGTTATTGTGCCGCTTTATTTATCAATTCTTCCAGATCCTTTAATGACGCTATGGGCTTGTCGAGGCAGGCGTATGCGCCCATCTTGATAAGCCTGGCCTTGGTCTTACCGCCGTCATCATACGCCGTCACGAAGATTATCTTCAGGTCCGGCAAGATCGACTGTAAGAGCTTCAGCACCTCGTCACCGTCTATCCCGGGCATCTTCAGGTCCATCAATAAGACGTCCGGCTTCTGCTCCTTGACGAGTTCTATCCCCTTCGTCCCGCGCACGGCGACATGTATCTCGTATCCGCGCGGCTCGAAATATTCCTGCAGCATCTGAATAAAGTCTACCTCGTCGTCGATCGCGACTATCCTGGGTTTGGTCATGCTTAGACATCTCCTTCTAAATACAACTTATAAGTTGTATTTATTTCTTCTGGACTATTTTCTCTTTCCCTTTATCAACCACCGGAAACTCCAGTGTAAACGTCGTGCCCTCGCCCACCTTGCTCTTCTTGAGATATATACGGCCGTCGTTCTTTTCAACGACCTGGCGGACTATGAATAGGCCAAGGCCCGTTCCTTTTCCGGGATCCTTGGTCGTGAAGAACGGATTAAATAACTGTTTTATCTTATCTTCCGGGATACCGTCCCCGGTATCCTGGATATCAATAAATACCTTACTCCGCTCTTCCCTGGCAACAATAGTAACCTTGCCCTTCTCACCTATCGCCTGAGCAGCGTTGCGGACAAGGTTGAACAAAACTTCCTGGAACTGCTTCTTGTCGACAAATATTTCCGGCAGGGTCGTCGATATCCGCTTCTCCATCTCGATCTTATCCAGCTTTAATTCATAGCCAACCAGGCCGAAGACATCGTCCACCTCTATCTCTATATTTACCCACTCCATATCACCCTTTGAGGGTTTGGCGAACTGCGACAACTTCTTAGTGATGGCGGTAGCCCTGTCAGTCTCGTGGATAACCTTTGCCATGATCTCTTTCGCCTTACTCAGAAGCTCTTCATTTGTCTTCGATTTATACAGGCCGTCTTTGAGATTTAGCAGGAACGCTTCGCACTGGCCGCGGGCAATACCGAGAGGATTACATATCTCATGGTTTATGCCGGCCGAGAGAGTGCCGATAACCGCCATCTTATCCTTCTGCGCGGCCTCGGCTTGCGTTTTGCCTAGTTCATCGAAAAGCTGGGCGTTCGAGATAGCTATGGCGAGAGTTTGTGAAAGCGGGATGAGTATGTCGAGGTCGTCCTCCGAGTATTCCTCATCCGACTTCTTCTTGCCGAGCGAGAGTATGCCTACAAGCTCGTCATGCATAACCATCGGTATGACCAATTCGGCGTTTAATTTATCGATTATCTCCTGTATCGAGGCAGGCACAAATACCTTTTTATCGCGAAGCTCTTTAACGAGAAGGTAGCCGTGCGTTTCATCCATAAATGTTACTATCCCGTCCGGCCTTATGAGTTTTACCTTCGAATCCTTGATATTCTGCTGAGCCATGACCTCAAACTGCTGCTCTTCGTCATTAAAGAGCAGGACCGCCGCGGATTTCAGCTTTATAATATCGGACAGTTTATCGACAGTCAGTTTCACCAATTTATCGAGTTCGAGGACTGTCAGGACTTCATTCGTAAATATCTTAAGTAGCGCCTTATAATCGTATCTTTTCTGAAAAAGGTATTTATCAGTAATATTTACGAGGAACGATTCGATCCGGCGCATAGTGAGGATGATTATCGTACTACTTACCGCAAGACCCAATAATTTTCCGGAAAAACTCGCACTTCTAAAAATATAGTCTTGAATAATGAGGGTGGGTAAAATCAACATTGTAAGCACTGAAAGCAATAGGCCTGCAAATACAAGGGTCTTTCTTATAATTACTTCAATGTCTAGAAGCTTATGGCGAAGAATCGCATATGTAACTATCAAGAAATATATCGGTATTGTAAAATTCCATCCGGGATACCAATTGATTCCAAACACAGGGAAGAAGAACGAGGATGCGCCTATATAGCATAGCAATAATGCGAAGAAGAGCCAACCAAGCCCGGGATCGGCGGTTTTGCGATAAATCTTATGCAATTCATAAAAAGCATAAAACACATAGAAAAACCATACATATATAAAAATTGGAAAATGAATACCCCATGAAGGTATGTAATAGAATGAAGGATTCGGATAGTAAAATGAATTGAACAGATAAGAAAGCGTCAGGTTAACTTGCCCGGTAAAGGCTAGATATAGATAAAAAGCTGTAAGAAATATGTAACCAAATGCCAGTAAGAATCGTCGCCTTAGCCCACCTATAGCACATACTGCGTGGAGAAGGACAACGGGATTGATATCTCCGCCGATTTGGGCAATGCGCCACCAAAAGACTGCCGTCTTCATGTCCGAAGATAGTGCTGCCATGCCGTAACCAAACGCCCAGATCGTTACTACGAGATTGAGCATCCCCCACGCCTTCTGAACCTTGGTTTTGCCGACGATTAAAACAAAAATACCCAACGCTAACGTAGTAAGCGCCCATACAAATCCTGAAAAGGCAAAAAGATTCACTTTGTTACCTCATTTTTTTAAAAATGCACACTCCGCTAAATCCCGCAAATCCGCATGACATCTTTGCTGCAATGCCAATATCTGTCTTTTGGTTTTCTGTTACAACCTTGAGATTCAGTTTTTTATTTTCATTTTCGCAATTTAATGTTGCCGGAATAAAATTATTTTTTAGGCCCAATAAAGTAATTGCGCTTTCCAGTAATGCGCTTCCGCCTAAATTATGACCGACGAGCGGTTTAAAAGCACTGATCAACGGTTTTTTATCTTTAAAAATAGCATTGATCGTATTTGCTTCATATATATCCGTCACTTTCAGCCCTACGCCATGAGGATTGATAAAATCTATATCCTTAGGGACAATCCCCGAAACCTCTAGAGCCTTTTGAAAAGATCTTACATAGAAATCATCTGTAATATTTGGAACTACTATCTTCCACCCCTCCAAAGAAAACCCTCCGCCCAAATACTCACCATATATCTTGGCGCCCCGGTTTCGCGCATGCTCTAAATCTTCCAAAATCAGAGCCGCGCCGCCGTCCCCGAAGACAGTACCATTCGCATCGTTGGAAAATGGCCGGCAAATCCCGTCCTCGGCATATAGGTTATGTTTTTTAAACCAGAGATACTTATATATTTTTGTGGGGTTATCAACAGCCGCGACTATAACTACCGGTGAGACCCCTGACTTAATTTGCCTTGCCGCGGACTCAATAGCAAAGAGGCCTGATGCGCAGGCATTGTTAATGAAGAGCGAATAGCCGTGTATATCGAACACCTTTGCCACTGAATATAGATAGGAAAACGTTTGCAAATTATACCCGCGCTCTTCACATCCACCGAAATATAACGTTTGCGCCATTTCCAGTTTTGAGAATTTCTTATTTTTACTTTTTTCAAGCATACCGTAAACCAGGTCCGTCAGTTCCTCAAATAAAGTCTCTACCCCGGGGTTTTCATGACTTATGACGAGGCCTATATCATTATGGTCAGCTTCATACTTTAGATCACTGTCTTTTATGGCGAGCCTGACGGCGGCTAATAAATAATATAGGTCGACATCTTCCCTCTTAATCGTCCTTAGTTCTTTTATAAATTTGAAGTTTTTGTCCGGTAAACCAAATTTATCTATATTAAAATCTCTCATTTTATGCAGATAAAATTCTCCCCATTTCTCGCCGCCGATGAGGTACGCCTCTTTTACGAGGTTTATGCGCGCGTTTAAAACAGAGCTCCACACGTCGCCGCATCCCATGCCTAAAGAACAGATAGGGCCCATGCCGGTAATTACAATTCTCCTGTTTGAATCTTTGATCATATCTTTATCCGCTCTTATGGCGCATTCTTGATTAAATTATAAGTACGATCCGCTGATCTCAGAACACCTTCTACACCGCCGCCGATCTTAGTCCAATTACTTGTAAGAAATAGATTTTTTATGGGAGTTTGAATATTCATATGTTTCGAACCATAAAAAAACACATTGCGGCTCCAGCCATAGGCGGCGCCCTTACTGTTACCCGTATATCGTTCCATGGTAAGCGGCGTTGCCGCTACCACCATCGCGATGTGGTCCTTAAGCTCCGGTATTACTTTTGCCGTCCGCTCGATCAAGATGTTTGCTATCCGTTTTTTTTCGCGGCCATATTCTTCTTTGCCCATCTTGCTCCAGTAATCATAACCGGACAGCATAGTTATGGATAATACTGTTTTATTTTTTGGACAAAGAGTCGGATCAATATTTGAGTGTACACATATTCCAAACGGCGCAATACCGGCTGAATTTTTTAATACGGCCTCATAGCTTTTATCCAGATCGTAAGAACTATTTATAAATATTTCGCCGTCCAAGATCCCAAGATCTTTAACATCGATGTCCAGCCCCAGATATACTTTTAACGCGGATATGGATGGCTGGGTCTTGTCCATTTGTTCGATACATTTTTCTATTTTATAATTTTTTTCTGTTAGACTTTCGAATGTATATCTGGCATCGATATTGGAAATCACATAATCCCCATAAAAAGCCCTGCCGTCTCTTGTCTCTGTGCCTATCGCCCTGGAATTCTCAACCAATATCTTTTCCACATCGCGGTTGCCATAAACTTTCCCGCCGTTCTTTTCTATTTTATCAACGAGACTGTCTACAATGCTTTTCATTCCGCCCTTTACGCAATATCCGCCATTTACCATATAATCCTGCGCTATATACGCAAAATGAATCGGCGATAACCTGCTGGGCGGCAAGCCGCAGTACATCCAATATTGGGATACTATCGCTTTAAGTTCTTCATTGTCTAAATAGCTATCCAGCATTTCTTTTAAAGACATTTTTGACGCATTAAGTAATTGTGGACTCTTCATCAAAATTTTAAGTTTATTTATTTTTTCAACTTCCATAAAAATACTATACATATTATTAAAAAGCTCTTTTATGCCGGCGGATTCTTCAGGAAAATACTTTATTAGTCTGTTTATATAACCTTTGATATTTTCCTGCTGAACAACAAAATCGTGTTTTGGAAATATCGATCTATAAAGATTTTTGTTTTTCAGAAATTTAATGCTATTAATAATACCGCAGTTCTTTAAAATACTATATGCAAAATGTCCTTTTTTACAGTTGTTAACCGCGTGAATCGATGATTCAAATACAAAATCTTTCCGTTTAAACGTAGCGCAATACCCACCGAAGCCGGATTTCCTTTCCAATACTAATACTCGCTTACTAAAAGACAACAGACAAGCCACCGTCAATCCGCCTATCCCGGAGCCGATTACAATCACGTCATATTTATTTTTGTCCATATATCTTCTCGAGCCTATTATCCTAATACCACAAATGCAATGTCTCGCGCACGGATCGACGATCTTTTAGGAATAGGGCGTTTTTCTTACATACCGGCCTGCAGATACCGCAACCATAGCATCTGGTTTTATCGATCATTATTTTCTTTTCTCCGTCATTAAACTGAATTGCGCCAAACTGGCATACTTTCTGACATTCCCTGCATCCCGCGCAAAGGTTTACATCAACATGCATCACGTATTCGGCACGAAAAAATAAAGGGACTATCTCCTTGTACATTTTCATAGAAATACATCCCGTCGAAATATCGCAATTGCATAAACCTCCTATAAAAGGGGTATCAAACGTCCAGATAGTATGGATCATCCGGTCGGATTCGCATTTTTTTAAAATCGATACCGCCGCTTTTTTATCGATTTTCTCAAATCTCGCAACATCGGGTCCGCCGAAAAATGATTGGTCAACGATCTCGGCCATACCTATCTTGGCTGGATCCAAGCTTAACAAAAAACAAACCCGTGCCTCTTTCCCGGTAGTAGTTTTACGGCAAATACACGGTACTCTTGTTATAGAAGCGCAGAATTCTAATATCCTCGCAACATCTTCTATGGGCACCACCTGCCCCCAGTGTCTATTTTTAAACTGCTTTTGTATTCTATTTTTGAGAAACATTCTAAAAATAGGGATATGGGAAGGTAACATTTTAAGAATTGGGAATTGTGCGAGATAAGCGTGATTTATCCAATAAAATATGTTTTCAACATGCCGGTGCCTTTTAATATCACTGAGCATATCATTACTGTAGTTTTTAGTATTTAAATACCACTTTTCCCCTTCGCCATGTTTTATGCAGAATTCACACATAGTGCATCACCATGTTTTTAGCGCCTCGGGTATTCGATAGCGATCCGTCAGGATGATTGCGGTATTTTTGCATGCTCTCCTACAAATACCACAACCATAGCAGCGCGTTTTATCTACCATGCTCTTCTTATCTTTTTTATCAAATAGGACAGCTTTAAACTGGCACACCTTACTGCACTCCTGGCATCCTACGCACAAATTTTTATCTATACAAGCAATGTATTCCGATTTAAACATTACGGGTACGATCTCGGTAAGCATGAGCATCGGAATACAGCCTGTTGAATAATCGCAATTACACAATGTCCCGACAAATGGCGCCTTTAAGGCCCAAACCGTATGGATCATGCCTTTTTTTTCACTTTCCTTAAAAAAACTTACTGCCCATTCTCGAGTAACTCCCTCGAATTTCGCTATATCCGGACCACCAAAGTACGACTGGTCGATAATATCCGCTATCCCCATTTTCCCCGGATTCATACTTATAAGGAAACACACTCTTTCTTCTTTTTTCTTAGTGCTCATCCGGCAAACACATGGCACTCTCGTTATTGAGTTTGTAATAGCCAGTATCCTCTTCACGTCTTCAATGGGCACCACCTGTCCCCAGTGTACATATTGAAAAGTACTTTTTAAAACGGCCTTAACCGTTGCCTGTATTAAAGGTATATGAAGCGGTAGATTTTTAAAAAAATTAAAGTATTGCTTATATGTTCTATCAACCCAGTAAAAATGGCTTATGGTTATTTTCCTTCGTCTTATATCGTTAAGCAAATCATCGCTATAATTCTTCGCGTTCAGATACCACTTCTTGCCTTCGCCGTGTTTCACACAAAATTCACACATATCTATTCCTCAATTCCTATATTTTCCGAAGACCACACACGCGTTGTTGCCGCCGAAAGCGAATGAGTTGTTCAGGACAATTTTCACGTCTTTCTTCCGCGCTTTGTTCGGGACGCAGTCGATATCACACTCGGGATCCGGCGTATCATAGTTGATCGTCGGTGGAATTACGCTATCGCGTATCACGAGACAGCAGGTAATGGCTTCCAGGGCGCTCGCTGTTCCCATAGTATGCCCGAGCATCGATTTTATCGAGCTTACCGGGATATCCTTTACCAGATCGCCGAATACTTCTTTTATGGCGGCTGTCTCGGTCTTATCGTTAAGGCCGGTGCCTGTTCCGTGCGCCGATATATAGTCGACATCCTCTTTCGTTATGCCGCTATTTCTTATCGCCTTCTCCATTACTTTAGACACGCCCCTTTGGGCCGGTATAGTCATGTTATGCGCGTCACAGCTCAGGGCATAACCTAAAACTTCGGCGTATATCTTCGCCTTCCGCCGCTTAGCGTGTTCCAGGCTCTCTACTAAAAGCATCGCGCCTCCCTCGCCCAGCATCATACCCTTCCTGTTCTTATCGAACGGCTGGCATTTCTCAGCCGCCATCGCGAAGAGACGGCTGAAGCCTGTGAAGGCCAGCCTCGATAGCGGATCGGCTCCGCCCGCAAGCAAGGCTTCAGCTTTATTGCGCCTTATAAGGTCGAAGGCGTAGCCTATCGAATAGTTGCCGGCTGCGCACGCGGTAGGTATGACGTAATTATAAGTTGTCAGCCCGAAAAAGAATGCCACGTTGTCCGAAAGATTATTGGCCGGGAAATTTCTTACGTTAGATGAATATACGTCGTCCTCGCCCTTACTTATCCAGAACTTATCTATCATCTCGATCGACGGCGCCTCGCCCATGGTGGTTCCTATTATGATCCCGGACGGATACGCGCCGGTCTTCTTAGTATCTATCAAACCGTCTTCAAGCGCGAGTTTCGCCGCGGCTATTGCGAGCTGCGAACCCCTACCGATCTTTCTACTGATCGTTTTCGGGATGAAGTCTTCGGGCGCGAAAGTTTTGACTTCGCCGGCTTTGTGGACGGCGAATCCGGAGGTGTCGAATCCAGCCTCGCTTATCCCGGATCTTCCGGCTATCAAACTCTTCCAGAATTCATCTTTGCCCACCCCGATAGACGAGACAACACCCATACCGGTTATCACAACCCTCTTACTTGCAGGCAAATGTCATCTCCCCTTTGGCTATAATATTTTCACATACACGTGCTTCTGTTTCAAAAACACCGCCTGTTTGTATCATCTTTACGCTTCTTACAATGACTTCCAACTGGTCACCCGGCACAACAGGTTTCAGGAACC
>JAQUMG010000026.1 GCA_028718265.1 Candidatus Omnitrophota bacterium | reverse complement strand
AAACGGAATTCCAGTTTTTGTCAAGTTTAGCCAAGATGTTCGGAGTCGCGCCTCACCTTAAATCTACTTTGGACTACAAGGACGCCATAGAAAAATATCTTTTCCAGAAAGGCGTTGATGAAAACAAGACCATAATTTTATTGATCGATGAAGGGCAGAAACTGACGCCGACTTTTCTCGAATTGCTCAGGACGCTTCTTAATTACGAGACAAACGAATATAAACTGCTGCAGTTAGTCATCCTGGCCCAGATGGAGATAATGCCCAAAGTGAAGAAAATAAGAAATTTTTTCGACAGGGTAACGCTGAAATATATAATAAACCCTCTTGACGGAGATGAGACTAAAGATATGATTAATTTCCGTCTAAAGCAGGCAGGTTATGACGGGTCGGCGGAACTTTTTACCGACGGAGCAGTAAAGCTTATACACGAACATACAATGGGCTACCCGCGTAAGATCGCTGTATTATGCCACAATGCTCTGGAGCTGGCGGTAATGAGGGACAGAAGGATTATTGACGAGCCGATGATATTGGAAATCATTAGAAACGAGGTAATATAATCATGAAAAAGGATTTTTCTCCTGAAGAGAAGTTGTTGCGGCTGATAAAAGGTTCCGGCAAGAAGTATGCGCCGAAAGACAGCGCGGAAACAAAGGCCGCCCTGCCCCAGAGCGGCGCGCCTGCCTATTACAAGAGTGATGATTCGCATGCGGTAAGAGCAGCTTCCGTTTTTCCGCCTTTTAAAATCAAAGATATCAATACCAAAGGGATTAACCCTGTTTTTGCCGTTATTCTAATAGGCCTTTTATTATATCTCGCATTTGATTTAATATCCATGCCGTATTCCAAAAAAGAAGTTAATATTATTTCCGGGATAGAGCAGGAACCTGCCGCGGCAAGAGGGAAGGCGGCATCGGCTATCGAGCCGTACTCTTACTACTCATCGCAAATAGAGAGTAAAAATATATTTTCATCGCAGGAAAGTGAGACATCTACGGCTGTAAGCGGCCCGTCGCTTGAAGAGGTAAGCTCCAATCTTTCCCTTATAGGAATAATCGCGGGAGACAGACCGCAGGCTATTATAGAGGACAAGAAGGCGGGAAAGTCAATTTTTTTATATAAAGGCGGGTTGGTTGGACAGGCTAAGATTGTTGATATCCTGGATGATAAGGTTGTGATGGAATATAACGGTCAGACGTTCGAACTTATGCTATAAGCTATAGAGGAAGTCCCTCGCTGCCGCTCGAGACGATTTGCATACGGGCGAATGAGGGCAAATCGGAGGCATACAATGCAAAAGAGAATCACGGGTCTTATATCGTACTTTCTTCTAATTTCATTAATTGTAACATTTAATCCCTGTGCATTTTCTCAGGATGAGGAGGTTCCCGGCGCCAGACCCGAAGGAGGCCAGGTGAGCGGTGAGGTGCCCGCGCTCGAAGATGTGCTGAAGGATGAGGACATTCCGCCGGAAGTAAGGAAAGAAATCCAGGATGCCCTTAAGGGTGTCGCGCCGGAAGAGAGTTCCGAAGAAATCACACCCTTGTCCGAGGAGAATATGGAATCAGACGTTGATTACGGAGAACCTGTTCCGGGCAGAGCAGCAATGCAAAAACCCGAACCAAAGACACCTAAGGCGGATGCCGCTTCTTCGAAAAATAAGATATCGCTGGATCTTAAGGGAGTCGACATAATAGATGTACTTAAGATGCTTTCAACGAGGAGCAATATGAATATAGTTGCCGGTAGAAATGTGAGAGGCAAAGTTACGCTCTTTTTAAAGGATGTCGATATCTGGGACGCATTTGAGATTATTCTTGCCTCGAACGATCTGGCTTATGAAAAGCGCGGCGACATAATAAATGTAATGACCGAACGGGATTACGAACAGTTGTACGGTGAACGGTATTCAGACAAAAAAGAGGTCAAGATATTCAGGCTGGAATACGCGAAGGCAGCAGAGGTTAGTAAGGCGCTTAATCAGACAAAGTCAAAGATAGGAAAGGTAATAATAGACGAACCGTCTAACACCATTGTTATGGTAGATTCGCCTCAGGCCATATCCCAGATGGAAAGAATGATAGAAAAAATGGACATGCCCGTCGAGACAAAGATATTCAGCCTGAATTACGCGAAGGCGGAAGATGTTAAAACGAAGATGACGGACGTTCTGACAAAAGGCGTAGGCACGATACAGGTGGATGAAAGGACTAACAAAGTCGTAATAACCGATCTTGTAAAAAGGATGCCGGAAATTACAACTATTATTACCGCGATGGATGAAAAACATAAAGAAGTACTGATAGAAGCCAAAATAGTTGAAGTAGAACTGACAGATGAATTTAGATACGGCGTTGATTGGGGAAAATTCTTCAGAAACATCGCAAACACAAGCGTGGATGTGAATATGGCAAACGTTACAGGTATTTCAACAGGAACTAATCTTGGAGGCGCTCTTACGATAGGCAGGCTGGCTCATGCATCGCTTGATGGAGCAATTTCAGCCCTGGCTACCGTAGGCAGGACCAATGTAATATCAAGTCCGCGCATAACAGTTGTTAATAACGAAGAGGCAAAGGTTCTGATCGGGACGAACCAGCCGTATGTTACGTCCACAACCACGGTTCCAAGCGCGGGCAGTCCGGTTACCTCGGAGTCTGTTACGTATCTGGACGTAGGCATTACTTTAAGGGTTACACCCACTATAAATAACGACGGATTCGTTACCATGAAGATAAAACCCGAAGTCAGCTCTTTAGGTACACCAATAGAAACGGCGCATGCGGTCGGCGCGACAGGTAACTCGATACCCGTTGTCTCTAAATCGGAAACAGATACCACCGTTATGGTAAAGGACGGAACGACAATACTGATAGCAGGTTTAATTCAGGACAGGGACATAGAAACTATAAACAAGGTCCCTATATTAGGTGATGTACCAATTCTTGGCTACGGTTTCAAGAATGTAACACAAGGCTCGACCAGCTCTACTTCAAATCAGCCCGAAAAGAAAGAGATAGTTATATTTCTGACGCCGTATATTATGGACGGCACTGAAGTCTTCCCGGAGTCCGTGAATACCTTCTATGGTGATAAGGTGCGACAACGCGATCTTCTGGAAAAACAGATAACAATGGCAGTGGAAGACATTAGCAAAAAACGTGAGCTGCTCAAAGAGCCTCCGAAAAAAGAGAAAATAGATACAAATACGCACGTCTCGAAAGATTTGAAATGGTTTGACGGCAAGGAAGGCGAGGAGGCGACGATGGCCGATAAATCCAAGGGAGAGGTTCTTATACCTCCTATGAACCTTATTACTCCTGCGATGGGCGGTTATTACGGCTATTACGAAAATTTGAGGAACAAGATATTCTGGATAGCAAAGGATAACTACCCGGCAATGCCCAAAGGAACCGGGGGAGAAAAGAACGTACGGATCATGTTCAAGCTTACTAATGACGGGAGGCTAAAAGGCGAACCGGAAATTCTTAATAACGTGGACGAAAAATTAGCATTGGCAGCTAAAGAAGCCGTGAAGGAAGCTGCACCTTTTCCGCCTTTTCCTAAAATTATAGAACAGCCCGAAAAGTCATTCAGGATTACTATCAGTTACGAATAGCGTTTGACTTTTAAAGGTTTTATAGTAAAATACATCAAAAGCAGTTGCGGTTGAATCGAAAGACTATAGACGACGGTACAGACAATATGGGGACACCCTCCGTCTGGCGATATAAGTGCTTTTAAAGGAGAGTGTCCCCGACAAGTTATTAACATGGGGGTTTATACATGAATTACCTATTTAATGAACAGCAGATTATGATACGGGACCTGGCGCGGCAGATCGCGGAGGAAAAGATAAGGCCGGTTGCCGCTCATTATGACGAAACAGAGGAATTTGCCTGGCCGATAGTAAAGGTATTGGCCGAAAGCGATATGTGCGGAATATATATTCCGGAAGAGTATGGCGGAACGGGCGGCGGCGTAACGGAACTATGCATTGCGACGGAAGAATTATCAAAGGCGTGTGGCGGTATAGCGCTGGCATTCGCGGCGACCGCGCTCGGCACATATCCCATAATCCTTTACGGCAACGAAGAGCAAAAGAAGAAATACCTGCCGGATATAGCCAAGGGTAAGAAACTGGCCGCGTTTGGTATTACTGAAGCAGAGGCGGGTTCCGACGCCGGCAGTATAAAAACTACGGCAAAAAAGGACGGCGATTATTACATATTAAACGGAACCAAGCAGTGGATAACGAATGGCGGAGAGGCTGAAACCTATACGGTTATCGCCATGACTGATAAGACAAAAGGCGCGCGCGGTGCCAGTGCATTAATCGTCGAAAAAGGTACGCCCGGTTTTACTTTCGGAAAGAAAGAGAAGAAGATGGGTATACGCGCCTCAGCCACAAGAGAGCTTATCTTTCAGGATTGCAGGGTTCCCAAGGCAAACGTCCTGGGAAGAGAAGGCATGGGGTTCATAGTTGCGATGAAGACGTTTGATAATTCACGCCCGGGTGTCGCGGCGCAGGCGGTAGGTATCGCCCAGGGAGCTTTTGATCTCACGCTGAAATATGTACACGAAAGGCATCAGTTCGGTCAGCCGATCTCAAGTTTTCAGGGTATTCAGTTTATGCTGGCCGACATGGGCACGCAGATAGAAGCGGCAAGAGCACTTGTATTTGCCGCGGCAAGGATGATAGATTCGGGCGCAAAAGATGTTGCCGGAGCTTCCGCGATGGCAAAGTTGTACGCAAGCGATATGGCCATGAAAGTTACGACAGATTGCGTGCAGTTGTACGGCGGATACGGATACATGAGAGATTACCCGGTTGAAAAATACATGCGCGACGCCAAGATAACGCAGATATATGAAGGAACAAATCAGATACAACGCGGCGTTATTGCGAATGCGCTTATTAAGGGATTGATTAAAAAGTGAACATAATAGTCTGCATCAAACAAGTTCCCGATACGACGGACGTAAAAATAGATCCGGCTACCAATACACTTATACGCGAAGGCGTGGCTTCTGTCATCAATCCTTTTGATACATATGCTATCGAAGAGGCCGTCCGGCTCAAGGAAAAATTCGGAGGTAAAGTCATCATTCTTACCATGGGTCCGCCGCAGGCTCAGCAGGCGCTCAAGGAGGCTATTGCGGTAGGAGCGGATGAGGCCATACTTCTTTCAGACAGAGCATTTGCCGGCAGCGATACGCTTGCCACAAGCTATGCGCTTGCCAGCGGCATAAAGAAGATAGGCAGTTTTGATATAATTCTTTGCGGCAAACAGGCGTCCGACGGCGATACGGCGCAGGTAGGCCCCGGCATATCAACGCATCTTGACGTACCGCAGGTTACTTATGTGAAAAAGATTGAAGAAATAAACGGAAACACAGCCAAGGTCGAACGGATGGTGGAAGAGGGCTTTGAAATAATAGAAGTACCGCTTCCTTGTCTTATGACAGTTGTAAAAGAGATCAACGAACCACGCTTGCCGTCGCTGAAAGGCAAGATGAAAGCCACTAAAGCCGTAATAACCAGCTGGACGGCAAAAGATCTGGGGCTTGATCCTGCCAGAGTAGGATTGAGCGGTTCTCCCACGAAAGTCGTTAAGATATTTACTCCGACACCCAGGGCAGGTGGACAGATCCTGAAAGGGGAGCCCGGCGAAGTCGCGGATAAACTCGCCGGATTACTTAAGAACGAAGTGATATAAGAGATCTTTCTAATGACATCGCGGGACCGAATAACGAAAACTTTTAATTTTCAACTACCCGACAGAGTCGGGATCTGCGACGATTTTACCGACTCCGCAGTGAAAAAGTGGAAGGATGCCGGCAAGCTTCCGAAAAAGGCTCACCCGCAGGAATATTTCGATTTTGACATACGGCTCTTTGGATTTAATCAGGATTTCAGGCCGGGAGCGAAGAACGCGGTGACAGCCGGGCGGCTTAACGGGCCGGCGACCGGCGAAAACCTGAATGATAATTACGAACGCGCGAACGCGGCCGAAAAATTTTTAGTCCTGTCGTGCGTTGAGCCGTTTGAGCATGTAGCGGGTATCATCGGCAGAGAAAAAACATTGGCGATGATGGCAGAAGAAGCTAATAAGATAGCGGATATCTTCGCGGATTCTGCCGAGTTTACTTTGAAAATATGCCAGTTAGCGCTTGACAAGGGTTACCGATTTGACGGAGCGTGGGTATGGGGAGACCTGGGATGCAAAGCAGGACTCATCTTTTCAACGGATTATTATAATGCTCTCCTCTTTGACCTGCATAAAGAATTTTGCGATTTCTTTTCGGATAACAGCATGCCCGTCATATTTCATTCCGACGGCAATATACGGGAACTGCTGCCGCATCTCATAGAAGCGGGCGTACGCGCTATAGAGCCGCTTGAAAGCGACGTGGGGATGGATCTGGCAGAGATTAAAAAGGAATACGGTAAGGACATAGTCCTTTTCGGCGGAATAGATGAGCAGGCGTTTACCGGCGCGGACAAAGCTGACGGCGAAATAAAAAATAAATTCCGGATGCTGATGAAAAACGGCGGCTATATATATCACACCGACAGCCCGATTTCGGAAGAAATAAGTTTTGAGAACTATAAAAACGCACTTGAATTGGTAAAAAAATACGGCGTTTATTAACAGGAAGATGATATGTCAATAAAAGTATTGCTCGATAAATGTACGGGATGCAAATTATGCGTCAGGGCATGTCCATTCGGCGCGATAGAGGTAAAGGACAAAAAGGCGATAATAGACCTGAATAAATGCAATCTCTGCGGCGCCTGCGCAGACGCCTGTAAGTTTAAAGCCATAGAGCTTAAGAAGCCTGTCGGACCGGTAAAACCTGTTTTGGGTAAAGCCAGCTCGGATGTCTGGGTATTCTGCGAACAGAAAAAGAATGTAATTCAGAGTGTCTCGTGGGAACTGTTAGGCAAGGGGAGGGAACTGGCGGATGCACTCGGGATGAAATTGTGCGGCGTGCTTTTAGGCCACAATATAAAAGATAAAGTTAGCCAGGTATTCGAGAGAGGCGCCGATAAAGTATATCTGGTAGATTCGCCGAAACTCGGCGCCTATCAGGATGAACCATATACGGAAGCACTGGTTAAACTTGTAAAGAAATATTCGCCCGAAATATTTTTGTGCGGGGCGACGACGATGGGCAGGAGCCTTATATCCAGAGTCGCCGTCAAAATAGGCACAGGTCTTACTGCCGACTGTACAGGACTTGATATAGATCCCAAAGAGAAACTTCTTCTTCAGACAAGGCCGGCTTTTGGCGGGAATATTATGGCCACCATTGTTACTCCTAATCACAGGCCGCAGATGGCGACGGTGCGTCATAAGGTCATGAAAGAAGCCGTAAGCACGAGCGGCAGAAAAGGCGAGCTGATAGAAGAGAAAATAGATCCTTCCGCTTTATCCTCCAGAGCAAAATTATTGGACATGGTAGAAGAAATCGAGACGACTATAAATCTTTCGGAAGCAGATATCATAGTTTCCGGCGGCCGCGGCATGGGCGGCCCGGAAAATTTTGCGATTATAAAAGAGCTAGCCGTGACTATCGGTGGTGCGGTGGGTGCATCACGCGCTGCAGTAGATTCAGGCTGGATGCCGTATTCGCATCAGGTAGGCCAGACCGGCAAGACCGTGTGTCCCAAACTTTATATAGCATGCGGCATAAGCGGCCAGATCCAGCATTTAATAGGCATGCAGTCCTCGAAGATTATAGTTGCGATAAACAAGGATCCCGAAGCGCCGATATTTAAAGTAGCGACTTACGGTATCGTTGACGATCTTTTTAAAGTAATTCCGCAGTTGACCAGGGCATTCAAGCAGACTCTGGGCAAATAACCTGCTTTTTATTTTGTTCATTCCTTGACTTTTTACGAATATGATATATAATTATTTGTGTATATGATGTAATTTTGCGATATAGACTATCTACAGAATCCCGCTGTGGCGGGATTGTAGGCTCATTTATGTATTTTAAAAAATTAGACATAGTAGGTTTTAAATCATTCGCGGAACACACCCGGCTTTATTTCGAACCGGGCATAACCGCGGTAGTCGGTCCTAACGGCTGCGGCAAAAGTAACATAATTGATGCCATAAAATGGGTGCTGGGCGAACAGTCCGTAAAATCTCTCCGCGGTTCGGCGATGGAAGACGTTATATTTAACGGCACCGACGACAGAGAGCCCATAAACATGGCGGAAGTATCTCTTACCTTATCGAATGTCGACAGAATTCTCCCCATAGACGTAGACGAAGTTGTAGTATCCCGCAGGCTCTTCCGTTCAGGCGAAAGCGAATATCTTATAAATAAGGCCCCGGTCAGATTAAAAGACGTGAACGAACTTTTCATGGGGACCGGCATAGGCGCGGAGGCGTATTCAATAATAGAGCAGGGAAAGATAGACCTCATAATAAGCAGCCGCCCCGAAGACAGGCGTTTTATTTTTGAGGAAGCGAGCGGAATAACTAAATATAAATCCAAAAAAAGAGAAGCCATCAGGAAACTGGAAGATACGGATAACAATCTTCTTAGAGTAAATGACATAATAATAGAAGTAAAACGGCAGATAGATTCCATTACGAGGCAGGCAAGGAAAGCCGAGCGCTACAAGGAAAGATTCGACAGGCTGAAAGAGCTGGAATCAAAGCTGGCGTTTTATGAATATGATCTGCTTAAGCAGGAAAGGGGAGGCGTAGAAAGCGAAACGTCCAGGATAAGGGAAGAAATAGGCAAGATGTCCCGCGAGATAGAGGACATTACGGCAAATCTTGAAACGGAACGGCTTTCCCTTGCGGGAGTAGATGCCAAATTTACGGAATTACAGAATTCCAAATTCTCGAAAGAGTCGATTACGGAGCAGAACCGGAGCAAGATAGTCGTTGACAAAGAGAGGATAACGGAACTTTCGGCGAGAATAGACAATCTGAATGTCGAAATAGGTTCCATAGAGATGAGAAAAGAGTCGGCCCAGAAACTTGTCCAGGAACTCGAGAATGAATTCGCGACTATTTCAGACGGTGAAGAGGCAAAAAGGCGCGTCCTCGGGGAAGAAGAGAAGCGCCTTTCGGAAATGGAAGCGGAAATAAAACGGAACGAAAAGAACATAGAGGAAAGCCGCCAGAAAATCGTCAGCTATATGGCCGAAAGGTCAAAATCGAAAAACGAAACAATACGTCTGACGAGTGATATTCAAAACAGATCGGTAAGGTTGCGCCGGCTCGGCATGGAACTGGAGAGAGTAACCGAGGAAGCGAAAGCCGTAAGGGCAAAACTTGACGGCGCTCTCACTGAATTTCAGGAGACCGAAAACCGTCTTAATAATATACGCGCGGAAAGAGACAGGCTTCTCAAGGAAAAAGACGGGCTTGCGGCGTCTATCAAATCAGCCGAAGACGATTTGCAGAAACAGAAAAGTATTCTTATAACTCTTGAATCAAAAAAATCATTCCTGGAAGACCTTATCAGAAAACACGAGGGTTTTACCGGCGGGACGAAAGCGCTTCTTGAATCACTGGATAAAGGCGAACTGACGATAGGCGGCATAGACGGGGTTTTGGGTAATATGGTGGAAGCCAAAAGAGGATTTGAAGGCGCTGCCGAGGCAGCTTTAGGGGATTACGTGCAATGTATCGTTTCCAGGGACAGGCAGAGCGCGCTCGAAGCAGCCGGATATCTGGATGCGAATAAGAAAGGGCAGGCGACATTCCTTGTATCGGATGAAATCGGAGACGCCGGCGAAGCGGGGCTCGGGGCCTTGCCCGCTGACGGGCTTATAGGCAGATTAAGCGATTTCGTCAGTACCAAGGACAGCCTGAAGAATATAATAGCCAATATCCTTAAGGATACTTATTTGGTAGAAAATATGGAAAAAGCCGAAAACATTCTGGCTAATATCTCCCATGATGCGGCGGGTAAAATAAAGCTTGTGACGAAAAAAGGCGAAGTCTTGCGGCGGGGATTTATTATGGCCGGCTCCGGAGGAGTCAGCGAGGATGCGGGGATCATAGGAAGACAATTGCGTTTAAAGGAAACCGTCTCCGAAATAGAATCCGCTGTAAGTGTTATTTCCGGTATGGAGGAAGTGAGGGCGGATTTAAATGCCGGACTTGTAAGCCTTGAAGAGAAATTTGGATCTATGGACGGCATGCTGAAGGAGCAGGAAGCGGAATATCACAGGAAGAAGAGTCAGCTTTCTTCGGCAGAACAGGAAGATTCCAGGCTCAGCGAAGAGATAGCATTGCTAAAACTTGAAAACGATGAAATAAACGATGAGGTAAAAGAGCTGGCTCTGCGCAAAGGCGAATTCGAAAAGAAATTAAGCGAAATGGAAGAAGGCGAGCATAATACACAGAGCGTTCTGGTTAATTCCGAAGACTCCATCAAAAACCTTTCGAAAGAGCGCGAAGAGATAATCATTTTGGTGGCGAGGGTAAAAACCGAACTTCAGTCTCTTTCAAAAGAGAAATCCACCCTCTCCCAGAATATCGAGGTCCAAAAAGAATCGTTCCAGACATACGCGTCTTCTTTGGAGCAAAAGAAGGATGAAATAGAGAATTCGCGCAGAAAGAGCGATGAACTTACGCAGGAGATAGAGGAGCTTAGCTCGGAGGTTTCGGAGCTATCCAGCGAAATAAAAGTTATAAGCGAAGAAATTCTGCGTATCGGGGCAAGCAAGGAAAAGAACTCATCACTCATAGATTCCATTGAGAAAAGACTCACTCAGTTGTATAAAATGTCCAATGATCACAAAGACAAAGATCATCAGCTGAACATGAAAAAATCCGAGATGAATTTTAAGGTCGAAACGCTTAAAAACAGGATGATCCAGCTTTATAAAGTTGATATCGACCAGGAAAAGCTCGAATGCGATGTCTCCGCCGACTGGGAATCTATCCGCCGGGAAGTGGAAGATCTGAAGCGGAAACTTGAATCGATGGGGACCGTAAATCTCGTTGCTATAGAAGAGCACAAGGAACTGGAGGACCGGTTCAATTTTCTGAGTCAGCAGCGCGAAGACCTTGTGCGGGCGAAGGAATCTCTTCAGGAAGCCATAACTAAGATAAATAAGACTACGCGCAAGTTGTTTATGGAGACATTCGAGAAGATACAATTTGAGTTTAAGAATTATTTCCGCTATCTCTTCGGCGGAGGACAGGCTGAAATATTCCTTCTGGATGAGCACGACGTTCTGGAATCGGGTATAGAAATAGCGGTCAGGCCTCCGGGCAAGAAGCTGCAGAGTATAACTCTGCTTTCCGGAGGAGAAAAAGCATTGACGGCAATATCGCTTATTTTCGCCATATTCAAAGTCAACCCGAGTCCGTTCTGCCTTCTGGACGAAGTGGATGCGCCGCTGGACGAGTCCAATGTCGAGCGCTTTGCCAAGGCAGTACGCGAATTTACTAAAAAATCACAATTTATAGTGATAACGCACAATAAGAGGACCATCACGATGGCCGACGTGATGTACGGCATCACGATGGAAAAATCAGGAGTTTCCAAAATAGTCTCTGTAAAATTCCACGATGACTCTAAGGCGAAGATAATAGCTTCCGAAGAAAAAAATGAAGAAGTAAAGCCTGCCGAGGAAAAAAGCGAAGAGAAGGTTCCTACCTAAATCTATTCATATAAAACTATTTGGTCTTTACCGCATTTTTTGGCTTTGTAAAGAGCGCTATCCGCGTTTTTAATCAGGGTATCCTTATCCGCGGCATCTTTAGGGAAGGTAGATAATCCGCAACTGAAGGTGAAGACTTTTTTAGGTTGAGCTTCCTGATTCGGGAAGTTGTGCTGCGTAACTTTTTCTCTTAAACGGTGGGCTATGTGACTTGCATCTTCCGTCGTAGTCTGCGGCAGGATCACGGCGAATTCCTCTCCGCCGTATCTGCAAACGTAATCTTTCTTACGGGATGCTTCTGCCAGTACCCTCGCCATCTCTTTTATGATAAAATCGCCCGCTACATGGCCGAATTTGTCATTGTAATGCTTGAAATCGTCGATGTCGATCATGAGCAGGCTGAGGGGCGTATCAGCTTCCCGGGCCCTTGCTATTTCATTTGCCAGAGCGACCTGAAAATGGCCGTGATTCCATAATTTAGTTAACCAGTCGGTATTTGACAGGTATACAGTCTCTTCGTATAAACGCGAGTTTTCAATCGCAAGGCCCGCGTGGTTGGCAAAAAGGTCCAGCATTCCGACGTCGGCTTTTGTGATAGGTTTTTGCGTGAATATGTTATCGGCCAATACCACCCCGACAACTTTATCCTTCGCTTTTAACGGGGCGGTTACGAAATACTTGGTGCCGAGTATTTGCAGGTATTTGTCTTCCGACTGCAGGCGGCTCTCTTCCGTGATGACCTCGAAAGGCATGCCCTCAAGAGCTGTTAAGGCGAGGATTCCCTGGCTTTCGTTTAACGGCACCCTTATGCCCTTGACAAGATTATGCAGCCTTGAATTCGGATCGCGCTTAAAATTATCGTAGGCATTTATAAGATCTTCCAGGACCATCTTGCTTTCCTCTATGCCTTTCCATATGCTGGTAGCCTCTTCTATGCTGTGCGGTCCTATGCCCATTTTGCCTTCGAGAATTTTTTCCTTATCGTTTACCAGGAAAAGCACGGCCCTGTTGAATCCGAGACCTTCGTGAGAGGTGATGGCGGTTAGTATGATATATAGAATCTGCTCGAGCTCAAGGGTTGTCCTCATGGCATTCGAAACTTCGTACAGAAGCAGTAATTCTGCCCTGGCCCTCTCAAGCTCCTTGAGCGTAATCTCTGTACCCTTGGAGTTTACATTTACTTCAGTTGGCTTATTATTCTTATTTTCCATATGCTACTATAATATACCCCAATAAGGGCCTAATGTCAATAACTGGTCGGTGCCGGATGTACGTTCTGTTTAGGATTAACTGCCGATATTCCGCTTCCGCCAGAGGCGGACCCGCCAACGCTTTGTGGCGGGCGCATATCAAAGGAATCCGGTATTTTCCTCGCTCCTAGTCGATTTCTTTACGGCGAAGGTCTTTCGCGACTCGGTGGCTGCAGAACTCGCCCCGATGGGCTCTCCATCGGGGCTCTGTCAGCTTCGCCATCCCGAGATTGCCCCGCTTCGCGGGACCTCGGGATTCCCTCATCGCTCAAGCTGCTTCGCCTAAAATCGACATGTCGCTGCGAAAAGTACCGGATTCCTTTTTATATACCATCTTTCGTATAGGATAATATTGATACTTATCCGAGCGGCATTAAAAATTTTAGCTTCGAACAAGCCGAAAATCGGTTTACAAAAGGGCGAAAATTGTTCGCGGTTACTTAGTAGTAAGCGATCCCGCCGTAGGCGGGACGAGGCGACGCGGCAGCG
>JAQUMG010000025.1 GCA_028718265.1 Candidatus Omnitrophota bacterium | reverse complement strand
CAAAGATAAAGTCGTCCGAATTTTCCATAAGAGGCAGATTAAGCAGAACTTCCTTCGTAAATGCCCTGTATCCGGTATGATATTCGGATATCTTCTGCCCTGTTATCAGATTATCGAAAAAAGTCAAAGCGCGGTTTGAAATATATTTATAAAACGGCATGCCGCCTTTAAGCGCCATGCCTCCCAGTATACGTGAGCCCAGGGCTATGTCAAAGATATCCGAACTCAGAAGGCCTGCCATGGTAGGGATCAATCGGGCAGGATATTGGTAGTCAGGGTGCAGCATTATTACTATATCAGCCCCTTTTCGCAATGCCTCCCTGTAACATGTCTTCTGGTTTCCGCCATAACCCTTATTCACATCGTGAATATATGTCGTTATCCCTAATTCTCTGGCCTTGTCTACCGTAGAATCGCGGCTTTTGTCGTCAACCAGCAAAACCTCATCGACAATGTCCCTGGAGATCTCCTTGTAAGTCTTTTCAAGGGTCTTTTCCGCATTGTATGCGGGCATAACAACTACTATTTTCTTATTGGCTAGCATATTTTACCCTAAATCAATAGCGGATATTATACACTTTTTCCTTGTCTTTGTATAGCATAAAATATATAATGTTCACGCTGCTAATTCCTGTATAAAATCGGTTTCGGAGGACACATGTTTTCAAGGCTTAATAATGATAATAAGGTGTTAATATTAATAATAATATCGTCACTCGCCATAAAGCTTGCCGTATGCGGCTATGGGATCGTCAACATGCCTTCTTATAAGTTCATGCCGGACACCCCCACTTACATAGAGCCCGGGATAAATCTTATAGAAAAAGGGGTTTTTGCGACTTTTACCAATGACGGCAGGATAAATTACGAGATTATCAGAACGCCGGGCTATCCTGTTTTCCTGGCTCTCCTGAATAAGACCCTGAAGTGTTCTTTTGACGGCATAATAATAGTACAAATCCTGCTCATAACATTTGCCGGGTACATAGTCTACAGGGCGGCGTATGAGCTGGACCGCAAGATTGCCCTTCTTGCAGCATCTATATTCCTGTTCGACCTTCCCGTCACCATGACGAGCTTATTGCTATTAAGCGAATCGCTGTACACGGTATTTATCGCTGTCTTTATGTATTTATTCCTGCGATATCTGAAAACGCGCAATATTTATGTTCTGATCTCATCGGCGATATTACTCGCCATTGCGACATACATAAGACCTATAAGTTATTACCTCGGCTTCTGCATATCCGCCGGCCTGCTTTTTTCGCTTCCCGCCTCGGGTTTCAGAAAGGCTCTGGCGCACTGCCTGATATTCTTCGTAGTATTTTACGGTCTGACGGGGATATGGAGTTACAGAAATTATGTCAGAACTGGGACAGCCGAATTCAGCACCATAGGCAAAATAGACCTTCAGAACATGGGCCTTACTCACAAATATGCCAGGGAAATCCGGTCAAAGGATATAAAGACGGCTCCTCTTTTATATTACGCCGGACAGGCGACGGAATGTATTAATATATTTTTTACGCGGCCCGGAACTCTCAAATATCTGAGATCAGAGCCGATAAAAGTCCTTTCAAAAATATTCGGTTACCCGTGGGTAGTATTTTGGATAGCGGGGTTATTTTTCGTCCGCTATAACAAGGTTACACATCTTTTTTTGCTGTTCACTATCCTGTATTTCATGGCTGTTTCAGTGGTCGGGGTAGGGCTCTGCGTAGGTTCCAGATTCAGGGCACCTGTCATGCCTTTGATTTCCATACTATCCGCCAGCGGATGGATAATAATATACCCAAAGATTCGGGAGATATTAAGCAGGTGGGTAAAGGTTAAGAAGCCGGTCTAGTCATTAATGCTGCATCACATTGCCGGGTTCCGGCCCCTTATACGTAGTACGGAACAGGAATGGCATATCCGGGAAGGCTTTAAGTCTGAATACTACCCAAAAAGTAAAATCTCTCTGCTCTTTTATGCGGCAGGTCACTTCTCCCGTCCAGCAATGCAGGTCTTTGTATATCGTATATTCCTGCTGCTGGAACTGGTTCTCTCTGATCTCATATCTTTCGTATATCCGGAATTTCCAGTCCTTGTTTATCCTGTAGGTGAGTTGGCTGGTGATCTGTGAACTATCGTGTATTTCGGCCCATTCATAACGATATCCCAAGCCAAAGTCAAGACCTTCTCCTTTTGTAAAATAAATATCTGCGTTAGCGTTATCCAGCCTGTGTTCACTGGTGTCAATTTTCGCGTCGCCTTTAAAAAACATCCAATCGTACGGCCTGATTTCGAGATCAAGGTTAACATCCATCAGCTCGTTTTCGTTTCCCCTGTCGTCTTTTATCATGTATTTAGTGTCTGCTATAAACGTTAAAAGGTCTATCGTGTTTTTACTGCCGCCTTCATCAGTTCTTTTTGTCTGCAGTTTATTTTCCAGCGTAAGTTTAACGCCGTTTTCGCCGTACAAAGTGTCTATTTCGTCAAACTGCCACAGTTCCTTGGAACTATAGTTCGGCGTCGTGATGTATTCATATCTCGCAGAAGGCATTATGAGATGTCGTATGTCGTGGATATCAAGACCCAGGTAGTCAGTCTCCACATCATATACTTTATAAAACCTTGTGTACAATTCCGAACCAACGTTAAAAAAGTTCCGCATCACATCGCTATCCATGTTTGCAGCTTTTGAATAGTATGTTTGCCTGGTACCGACAAAAGGATTTATGCTCAAAAATCCGAAAACCTGCATAGGATAAGATAATTCGTTTTTTGAGTCTACCCTGGCAGAATCATAATCGTTATCAACACCGGCTCCCGGAACATCTTTAAGAAAGCTTTTCTTAAGCGAACCGACGCTTGATTCGTCCTGATAATAGAGATTCATGAAATTAAGTATTTTTAGCTTCCGTATGCTCATCTTTGCCTCCGGCAACCTTTCCACGGAAGTAAAGAAGTCATTGACTTTTTTCTCGGCTAAAACAGAAAAAGAATAATTGTCCTTTCCGCCTACATAGGATAAATATGTGGGCGGCTGGTTATCTATTTCGTATTCTTCCTTATAGAAAAAATCTTTTATCAGGTCTTTGTCGCTCAATTTATGAAATTCGCCGGTCATAACGCTGTTCTGATCGACTTCCCATCTATGCCTGACCTGTACGCGCCATCTATTATCGTCTGTCTCGACGGATGGTTTCAAGTCGTGGGTATAATAAAATCTTATGTAGCCTTTTCCGAATTTGCGCAAACCATAATTATAATCAACTCCGGTCCCAAGGCCTCTCCTGGTTCGGTAGTCCAGATGGATATGCCCCTTGGAATCAGGATGAAAATAATATCTCCACGCGGTCAATGCGTAAGCGCCCCAGTCCTTATCATAGCCGGGCACTATATCTACCTGCGGCATATTGTCTTTAAGGGGATGATTATAGTAGGGTACATACATGACCGGAACATTTCCGATGAGAAAAAAGACATGCCAGGCCGTAACCCTGTCATTCAGGTATATCTTTATGGTCTTTGCCTCTACGCGGTAATGAGGCTGAGTGAGATCGCAGGTAGTAATATAGCTTTGGCGTAATACAAATAATTTATCATCAACTTTCTCGATAAGTTGCGCCTTACCGTACCAGGGGGGCATATTCATGGCGCCCTTATCTAACTCTCCTTTTTTGGTAGCAAAGTTATAAACAACCTTATCGGAAGTGAAAGTATTGCCTTCCTGATAAAGCGTTACATTACCTTCAGCCACACCTTCTTTCTGATCTATATTGACGACAATCGTGTCGCAGGTAAGTTTTACATCTTTGTACGTTATGGAGACATTGCCGGTGCCGGTGACCATCTTATTCGCGTAATCATACTGAACTTTATCGCCATTTACGATTATAGGCGTTGCGCTTTCTTTGTTTTGCAGCTCCTCGGCAGTCGGCGCCATGTCCGATAGCGACTTTTTAAATTCCTGTACGGTCTTTTGCACCGTTTTTTCCGGAACGGGTAGGGGTTCTTTTGTCGGCTCTATTGCATAAAGCATCCCCGGCAAAAATAGAAAAATTATAAATGCTAATAAGTGCTTTTTAGACATTCTGCTCCGAAACTAAACTTTATTTTGCGTCTTCTTCCAGTCGCTAAGGAACCGCTCGATACCTATATCTGTAAGCGGATGCCTGGCCAGCTTCATAAGCGTATCGTAAGGAACGGTAGCGATATCCGCCCCGATTTTTGCCGCCTCTAGAACGTGCAGAGGATGCCGCACGCTCGCGACTATTATCCTGGTCTGGAAATTATAATTTCTGTATATGGTCTTAATGTCCCTGATTATATCCATGCCGGCCTGGCTTATGTCATCAAGGCGGCCTATAAAGGGACTCACGTAGGTAGCACCGGCTTTTGCCGCCAAAAGCGCCTGGGTAGCGGAAAAGCAGAGTGTCACATTTGTTTTTATTCCCTCTTGCGAGAGTATCTTTGTAGCCTTCAGCCCTTCCGGAATCAGAGGTATTTTTATGACAATATTTTTATGTATTTTTGAAAGGCTCCTCGCCTCTTTCAGCATCTCATCATGCTTAATTCCTATTACTTCCGCGCTTATCGGCCCGTCTACTATCGAGCATATTTCCTTGATCAGGGAAGCAAAGTCCTTGCCCTCGCGTGCTATTAAAGTAGGGTTAGTAGTAACACCGTCTATTATGCCCAAGTCACTGGCTTCTTTTATTTCGCGTATATTTGCCGTATCGATGAATATTTTCATTTAGAATTGTCCTTTACCATTTCAGCGGCACCGATCAAAGCAGCGTCATTTCCGAGCTTTGCCTTAACTATTTTTACGGCTTTCGCCGGGATTTTCATGCTTTTTTTGTTAACTGCTTTCTTTATCGAACTAAAAATAATTTCGCCGGCTTCTGCCATTCCTCCTCCTATTATTACCAGCTGCGGATTGAGAAGATTTACTACACCGGCTATGGCATTTCCTATGTGCAGGCCCGCTTCCTGCCATATTCCTATAGAAACGCTGTCGCCTTTTTCAGCCGCTTTTTTCAAAAGTTCCGGTGTGATTAAAGAGACATTACCCCGGACCATTCTCATGGCGGCGGCATTTGGCGCACTTCTTAACTTTTTGCGTGCATTATGAAGGAAGTATTCCCGTCCGACATACGCCTCGAGGCACCCGTGACTTCCGCAATTGCACAAGGGGCCTGCCTCGTTTATAGGGATATGCCCTATCTCGCCGGCGACTAAGGACGAGCCTCTGCACAGATTACCATCCATTATAACAGCGCCTCCGACACCCGTTCCGAGTGTAAGACATACGATATTCTTATAACCTTTCCCGGCGCCAAAGCGTAGTTCACCCATCGCCATAACTTTTACATCGTTATCGACAAAAACAGGCAGGCCTGTTTCGCCTTCAAGTATTTTCTTTAGCGCTACGTTCTTCCAGCCGGGTACATTAGTCAAACAAAAAACCAGGCCCTTTTTAAAATCTACGAGGCCTGGTAATCCTATACCTAGTCCCAATATATCATGTTTTCGTATCTTATTTTTTTCTATAATCTCCCCGACGGCAGATACAACCGCCTTTATTAATTTTCCGCTTTTATGATTTTTAGTAAGAAAGTCTGTTTTATGAAGGATGTGGCCGCTTAAATCAAGCAGGGCAACTTTGGTATGAGTACCACCGATATCAGCCCCTACAATGTATTTTTTCATTTTCTCGCTATATGATCGTCTTTTCGGTCGCCTTGTCAAAGAAATGGATTTTGTTCATATCAAAAACAACGTCGAGCTTCTTGCCCATTTCCGGAGTACTGCGGCTTCCCACCCGGGCCACAAAGGAGTGCTTTTGAGTATTAAGATAAAGGTATACTTCCGAACCCATGGTTTCCACTACATCAACCATTACGGTAATGGTATCTTCTGTTTGCGCTTTTGTAACAAACAATTTATCGTATATATCCTCCGGTCGTATACCGAATATTATGTCCTTCCCCGCATAAGGCAAAAGTACATCTGTCATCCTGTCTACAATCCCGACCTGAAAAGTGCCTTCGTCAAAAAATAGTTTCCCGTTTTTATTAATTATAACGCCGTTGAGGAAATTCATGGGAGGGCTCCCGATAAATCCGGCCACGAATTTATCTACCGGCTTATCGTAAACCGTCATAGGCACGTCGCACTGATGTATAACGCCGTCCTTCATCACTGCTATCCTGTCACCCAGTGTCATGGCCTCGACCTGGTCATGCGTAACATATATCATGGTTGTTTTGAGCCGGTTATGAAGCTTGTGTATTTCCGTTCTCATCTGTACCCGGAATTTGGCGTCCAGATTGGAAAGTGGTTCATCAAAGAGAAAAACAAGCGGTTTCCGTACTATTGCCCGGCCGACGGCCACGCGCTGCTTCTGCCCGCCCGAGAGTTCCTTGGGTTTTCTCTTAAGAAGATGGTCTATGCCTAAAATCGCTGCCGCATCTCTCACGCGTCCGTCTATTTCGTCAGCGGCAATTTTTCTTAATTTAAGACCGAACGCCATATTGGTATAGACATTCATATGCGGATATAAGGCGTAATTCTGGAACACCATTGCTATGTCTCTATCTTTGGCGGGAACATCATTTACCAGCTTGTCGCCTATATATATTTCGCCTTTAGTAATATCTTCGAGTCCCGCTATCATCCTGAGGACGGTCGATTTGCCGCATCCGGACGGACCTACCAGGACAAGGAATTCTCTGCTCTCAACGCCAATGGAAATATTTCTTACGGCTTCGATATCACCGGCATATACCTTGCTGACATTCGTTAAACTTACTTGAGACATATAACTCCTTATTTATACGCGTTTTATTATAAATTATACAGATATTCTTTGCAATAAAAATCCGCCTCAGGCGGACCAACAGAAATAATCTATAAGATGCGATATAACGCTTCTCAGGTCCTTGCGGTGAACTACCATATCTATCAATCCGTGCTCCAGCATAAATTCTGATTGCTGAAAGCCCTGAGGTAATCTTTGTCGTATGGTCTGTTCGATGACCCGCGGGCCTGTAAATCCGATCAGTGCTTTAGGTTCCGCCATTATAACGTCACCTAATGAAGCGAAGCTTGCCATTATGCCCGCCATGGTAGGATTGGTAAGAAGTGATATGAATAACAGCCCCGCTTTATTATGACGGCTGACAGCCGCGCTGGTTTTCGCCATCTGCATCAGAGAGAATATCCCCTCATACATCCTCGCGCCGCCGCCTGAACCCGAGCATATAATAACAGGAATCTTGGCCTGCGTTGCTTTTTCGATTGCGCGCGTTATCTTTTCGCCAACTACTGAGCCCATACTCCCCATTATAAAGCGGGAGTCCGTAACTGCTACGATGACTTTTTTGCCTTCTATTTTACCCTCGCCGCATATGACGGCTTCTTTCAACCCTGTAATCTTTTTGTCGTGCTCCAACTTGTCTGTGTATTTTTTTGGGCCTTTAAAGTTGAGCGGGTCCTTAGATTGTATATTCTTGTCAAACTCTTTGAAGGTATCTTTATCGAGTAGTGTGCCTATTCTTTCGTAGGCCCCTATTCTGAAATGGTAATTGCATTTAGGACATACCTTGAGATTCTCTTCAAGTTTTTTGTTATATATGATTTCCCCGCAGCTTTCGCATTTAGTCCACAAACCCTCAGGGATATCTTTCTTCTTTTTAGCAACTTTTACTATCGTATATCTCGGTTTTCCGAATAGTCCCATTTTACCTTCTTTGGTATTGAATATTGTATATTGTATATATTATACAACATCCGGCCTACTTACGTAAACCGATAAGTTCACGAGCTTTATCCACAGCTGACGATGCATCGCGCGCATATCCGTCGGCTCCGATAGATCCGGCAAATTCTTCGGTAACAGGCGCGCCGCCTACCATAGTCTTCACTTTATTTATAAGCCCCGCGGCCTTAAGTTCCGCTATTACCTGTTTCATGGACCCCATAGAAGTAGTTAATAACGACGACATGGCTATTATATTCACGTCTTTATGTTTTACCGTATCTATAAACTTTTCCGGCGGAACATCTATACCCAGATCCAAAACCTCAAAACCCGCACCCCTGAACATCATCGCTACCAGATTTTTTCCTATATCGTGCAGATCGCCTTTTACCGTTCCTATGCCTATTTTTCCTACGGGTTTTATACCGCTCTTCGACAAATGCGGTTCGAGTATCTTCAGGCCTGCGTGCATGGCTTTTGCGGATATAAGAACCTCCGGTATGAATATTTCGTTATTCTTAAACTTTTTGCCTATCTCGTCCATACCGCCTATCAGGGTATCGAGTATATTCTGAATAGGCATTTTGGCATCTATGGCGGCATTTGTCAGATCCGCAACTTTTTTAATTTCTCCGTTTTTCAGCGCTTCTTTGATTTCCGATAGCTTCATTTCGCTTTCTCCTATCCGAATCAGAACTTATTTATTACAAGCCCGCTCAATGGTTTTGGGTAAAAATATGTGGATTTGTGCGGCATTCTGTCGCCGCTGCTCGCTATGTCGCGGACCTGGGCCATTTTCGTCGGAAGCTGAAAAAATGCTATCTCGCATTCGCCGTTCGCAACATGGCGTATTGCATCATCTTCGTCTCTCGTATACAGGATATTCTCGTCATTGGACGAAGATTTATCTACGTGAAGTATGTGATCGAATACCAAAAAATGCAGAACCGTAACATTGAGCCTTTTCCATTCGCGCGATTTATCCTCTTTTATCACTTTGTTTAATATCGATTCGTCCTTTAACGTCAGAATATAGAATTTGCCGTTTTTAAAATAAACACCGAAGGCATATCCCGATTTCACTCTTTCCAGGGCCTTAAACATGGCATCTTTTGTTCCGGCGGTTTCTATCTTGAAATAGGGGCTCAATTTTGATTCAACCGCATTCCAGTCCATACCGCCGATATTCTTTATCACGCGGTAGGTGGAAAGTATGGTCAGGTTATCGTCGGTAAGACTCGAGAAATATACCATTAGATTATCGAATTTCCCGGCTTTCTTAAGGCCCAGTTTTTTTCTCATCTCATCCCTGAAGGCAAGGGACACTTCATACCTGTGATGGCCGTCTGCTATGAATACCTGTTTCCTATCGAGCTCTTTCTCGATCTTCTTTATGGTATCCGGATCTGTCAGGCTCCAGACCCTGTTGCCTGTACCCTCGAAATATATGTCGATAATGGGGCTGGTCTTCCTGGCGTACTCCTTTATGGTGCCGGCCACCCTGCCTGCGTCATCCTCGAATATACAGAATATCGGTTCGGTGTTAGCTTTTGTACTGCGGATAAGATTAAGCCTGTCTTCTTTCGGTTTGGCAAAAGTATATTCGTGCGGAAGGACTAAATTCTTTTTGGGGTCCTCTATTCTCATCAGCGAGATAAAGCCGATGCGCCGTTTCGTTTTACCTCTGTGCAGATATTCCTGTTCGTACACATATATAGCCGGTTTTTTGTCTTTTTTGAGGATACTTTTTTTGATCCATTCTTCGAGAAACCTGGAAGCCCTGGTATATTTATTGTTACGCTCATCGTCTTTGGGTAAATTGCGACCAAGTATTATCCTGACGATGTTATATTGGCTCGTCTTGTAAAACTCATCTTTCATTGTGTGAGAAATAACATCATAGGGAGGGGTTACAACCGCTTCGAGATTTTTGATCTTTTCTTTATTATACAAAACGCCCCTGAAGGGCAAAATTTTAGCCATTTATCATTGCCTTGCTATTTCTGAATAATGCGACAAATATTACTGCGCCTAAAAAACTGCCGATGGCATCAGATACCAGATCCGGGACACTTGAGTACCTGCCGGGTGTGAAATACTGATGGAATTCATCCGTAATACCATAAAGTGTGCCTATTGCAAAAACCGCAAATATCAAAGTAGCTATAGAAACTTTTTGCGCCGAACCCGCTACGGCCCTGGATAAGAGAATACCCAAAACCGAGTATTCAGCTATATGCAGTATTATATCGATGCCGCTAATGCTGAAAGTTACGCCAAACGGGCTCTCCTGGGACGAGCCCCAAAAGATAATTATAGCATATATTATAACAGGAAGCCAAAGTTTTAAAAAAGTTTTTTTGCCGTATTGTCCCATTAATCACCTGCCCCGCACGAGCCGCAGGAAGGATTACTTTTGTCTCTTTTGGGACAGACGTTTTTACTTCTGGAACTTTTGTTCTTATAGTCAGTATGGTAGAAACCTGTGCCTTTGAATATTATCCCCGCCCCGCCTCCTATAAGCCGCCTGACGGCCGAAGAACATTCCGGACATTTTTCCACCCGTTTATCCGACATCCGCTGAAATACCTCAAAATGGTGCCCGCATTTTTTACATTCATATTCGTACGTCGGCATCTCTTACCCCTGTAATCGCTGTAGTTAATTTCTATTTGAATGCTTTTTTTATTTTATCCGTAAAACTGCTTTTACTAAGATCTTCGCCTGATAACCTTGCAAACTCTTCAATGAGCCTGCGTTGCTCCGGAGTCAGGCGTTTCGGTATGTCTACAATAATTCTTACTAATTCGTCTCCGGGCATTCTGCTGTGCACATCCGGAATGCCTTTTTCTTTAACTCTGAATATTACTCCACTTTGCGTACCGGGCGGTATTTTCATCTTTATATGGTGGCCATCCAGGGTGGGTACATCGGTTTCTCCCCCGATTACTGCCTTCGCCACACTTATGGTTACTTCTGCAAATAAATCATTATGATGCCGTTCGAACACAGGATGTTGTTCTACTTCTATAATTACATATAGATCGCCTCTGCCCGCAGTTCCGTCCTCGCCCTCACCCCTTACTCTCAAATGAGAACCGGTATCTACTCCGGGCGGGATCTTTACCTTAATTTTATGGACTTCCTTAACCCTGCCCTCTCCGCGGCATGTCGGACACGGCGTCTGTATTACAGAACCCTCTCCGTGGCATTTCGGACAGGTCTGCCTTAGCTGGAAAAATCCGTTAGACGCAACCATCTGTCCGGAACCCTTGCACTGGGGACAAGTTGTTTTTTTAGTTCCCGGTTTTGCCCCGCTGCCTGAACATGTAGAGCAAGTATCATATCGCGGAACCGTTATGGTCTTCTCAACTCCCGACGCTGCTTCTTCTAAAGTTATATCTACGGTAATTTCCAGGTCATGGCCTCTTCTGGCCCTGCCGCCGCGTTGAGCTTTGCCGCCGAATATATTAAAACCTAAATCACCGAATATATCCTCAAATATGCTGCCGCCTAAACCAAAATCGCCTAAATCCTGGAATACGCTGTTGAAATCGGCACCTTTGAAAATATCCTCGTAGGCATATTTCTGGTCTATCCCGGAGTGGCCGTATTGATCGTATAGGGCGCGCTTTTGTGAGTCGGATAATACCGCGTATGCCTCGGAGATTTCCTTAAACTTCTCCTCGGCTTCCTTCTTCTGCTCATGCGGCACCCTGTCAGGATGGTAGCGGAGGGCTAATTCCCGATAGGACTTCTTTATCTCGTCCAGCGTGGCACTTTTTTTGACACCCAATATTTCGTAGTAATCGCGTTTTGTACTTGCCATAGTCTCTCAATGTATAGCCATCACTGGGCGGGGACACTCTCCTTAAAAGACACTCGCATATCCCGACGGAGGGTGTCCCCAGATTGGCTTTACAGCTTTCTTTGGTATTGTGGTTCAACTGCTATGGTTGTTTATTCTTCTTTGTATTCTGCGTCAATGATATCTTCGCCTTTTTTCCCGCCTGCGTCCGGACCAGGCTCTTCAGGCTTTTCCGGACCCTTGCCTCCTGGCCCCTGGCCCGCACTTCCTGCTCCCGGACCCTGCTGTCTTTTCGCCGCCGCCTGCTTATAAATCTCTTCTGCCAGCTTATGTGAGGCTTTGGTCAGGGCATCCATTGTACTTTTTACCCGCACTGCGTTTTTATCTTTTATGGCGGTCTTCAGATCGTTAAGTTTCGATTCTATGTCAGCACGCTCTTCCTGACTTACCTTATCGCCATAATCCTTAAGAGATTTTTCCGTGCTATACGCTAACGTATCTGCCTGATTAATAAGCTCTACCTCTTCTTTCCTCCTGCTGTCTTCAGCGGCAAATTTCTCCGCATCCCTGACCATCTTATCAATCTCTTCTTTGGAAAGTTTCTTGGGTGCGGTAATGCGTATGGACTGCTCTTTGCCGGTTCCCAGGTCCTTGGCGGAAACGTGCACTATACCGTTTGCATCGATGTCAAAAGCTACCTCTACCTGCGGTACTCCGCGCGGTGCCGCGGGTATGCCCACTAAATCAAATCTGCCTAATTCCACATTGCCTTCGGCATCGACCATCTGACGCTCACCCTGTATTACGCGTATGGTGACTGCCGTTTGATTATCCGCCGCCGTAGAAAATATCTGGCTCTTTTTCGTAGGTATAGTCGTATTCCTATCTATAAGCTTGGTATTTACGCCGCCCAGCGTTTCTATACCCAAAGACAACGGTGTAACGTCAAGCAGGAGCACGTCTTTCATGTCGCCTTTAATGATCGCGGCCTGAATCGCCGCTCCCAACGCTACGCATTCCATCGGATCGACACCACGTTCTATCTTCTTACCGACATAATCTTCTACGAATTTCTGTACGATAGGCATTCTTGTCGGGCCGCCGACCATAATTATGCGGTCGATATCGCGCGGAGATAATTTAGCATCAGCTATCGCCTGCTCCATAGGATGCTTGCAGCGATTAATAATGGGAGAGATTAGATCTTCCAATTTTGCGCGTGTAATATTCATGGTAAGATGTTTAGGACCGCTGGAATCCGCCGTGATGAACGGCAAATTTATGTCAGTGGTAAGTGTGGACGAAAGCTCAACCTTGGCTTTTTCCGCCGCTTCCCGTAGTCTCTGCACCGCCATCTTATCGTTACGTAAATCGATCCCGGTTTCGCGCTTGAATTGATTGATGATATAATCGATGAGGGTATTATCCATATCGGTACCACCCAGCTGGGTGTCGCCGGAGGTCGATTTCACTTCGAAAACGCCCTGCGCCATTTCCATGACGGTAACATCCAGGGTACCGCCGCCTAAGTCAAAAACCATTATCTTTTGCTCTTTTTGCGACTTCTCTAAGCCATAAGCCAGGCAGGCCGCCGTGGGCTCGTTTATTATCCTCAGGACTTTTAATCCTGCTATTTCACCGGCATCCTTTGTCGCCGTCCTTTGATTATCGTCAAAATAAGCGGGACATGTGATTACGACCTCTTCTATTTTATCGCCCAAATACGATTCCGCATCCTGCTTTATCTTTTGTAAAATAAACGCCGATATCTGCTGAGGCGTATATTCTTTACCATAAACCTTGAATTTAAAATCTGAACCCATCTTGCGCTTTGCGGCCTGTATGGTTCCTTCTGCATTTATAGCCGCCTGGCGCCGTGCAGGTTCGCCGACCAATCTCTGCCCGTCCTTTGTAAACGCAACGTAAGAAGGAAAAGCCTTGCCCGAAGCAAGA
>JAQUMG010000024.1 GCA_028718265.1 Candidatus Omnitrophota bacterium | reverse complement strand
TAAAAGAGGGGAAGCGTATAAAAACGACGGCTTTTACGAAGAAGCAGTACTCGCATATCAGAAACTTATCGACGATTATCCTAAAAGTCCGCGCATGGAAGACGCAAAATACCAAATAGCGCTATGCACCTATTATGTGTCGCGTGACCCGTCGTATGATCAGGAATTTACGGATAGGGCAATCGAGGAGTATAAAAGCCTGATAGAAAAGACATCCGACATAGAATTAAACAAAGAAGCCAGGGACGCTCTTAAGCGCTTAAGAGAAAAGAAAGCGGAAAGTACCTTCGTGACAGCGGAATTTTACGAGAAGAACGGTCATCCGCAAAGCGCCATCGTATATTACAAGGATATCGTAGAGAATTACAGCGACACAGTTATTGCGGCGAGAGCGCTTGAAAAGGTTACCAGGCTCCAGAAGAGGACAAAGAACGGCGGGTAATATATGGTAAAAAGATTATCTTTTTTAGTATTTTTAGTTTTTATTTTCGCTGTATCTTCCGGCTGCGGTTATACCGCAAAGAGCCTCCTGCCTCCGGATTTAAAGACTATATATGTAGATAATTTTAAAAATACAATCGACGTGGGCAAGGAAACTACCGAGATGTCAAAATATGAGCTTTATAGACCGGGCATTGAAAACGATGTTACGAATGCGATTGTGAACAGGTTTGCCTTTGACGGTAATCTTAAGATAGCGCAAAAAGAAGGCGCGGATCTTATACTAAGCGGCGAGCTGACCAGTTATAGAAAAGAGGCCCTCAGGTACGATAACGCGGATAACGTGGAAGAATATCGCGTTAAGATTACAGTAGACATTAAAGCTACGCGGGCATCCGACGGCAAAGTTTTATGGGTAGAAAAAGCTTTTACGGGTGAGTCGACTTACAACACAACAGGCAATTTTGTTACTACGGAAGAAGTTGCGCGCAGCGAGGCAATGGAGGATCTTGCCAGGCGCGTTGTTGAGAGAACCATCGAGGGGTGGTAATGGTGCAATGCCCACAAATTTTCCGGTTTATATCTTTAAAGGTAATGAAAAATATCTGAAAAAAGAAGCTGTGGAAAAGTTTAAGAAAGCCTTGCTCGGAAAAGGGAGTGAGGCTTTTAATTTTAATATATACGATATAGGAAAATGCGATTTAAAAGATGTACTGGATACGCTTAGAAGCGCGCCGTTTATATCAGGTAAAAGATTAATCGTACTTCGGGATGCCGGGAGTGCTTCACCGAAAGAGAAAAATCTGATAGTGGAATATGCAAAAAATCCTTCCAGGAACTCATGTTTAATCATTGATGTTTCGAAAGAGGAACTCGAGAGAGATTTTTACGGAGATATAAGACGTTACGCGAGAGAAGAATCCTTTACTTCGCCCAAAGGCGGCCGCATGGTACTATGGATTCAGAACGAAATTAAAAAAAGAGGGAAAACGATACGGAATGACGCAGCCATATTACTGGGGGAGATTAAGCAGGAAGACACCGACGGTCTGATAAACGAAATAGAAAAGCTGATATCGTATGCCGGGAAGCGTCCTATGGTTACAAAAGAAGACGTTGAAGCGATAACCGGCGGTTCCGCTTCGCGGAGCATATTTGAATTGGTGGACGCACTAAGCAGAAAAGACGCGAAAGAAGCACTAATCGTATCAAGCGAATTATTAAAGGCTAAGAAATCAGTATCGGAAATCCTTGGCATGGTGGGATGGCAGCTGCGGAGGATAAAAAAAGCAAAAGGACTTGTGAAAAAAGGAGCCTCCCATAAGACCGTATCGGAGGAATGCAACATTTCTTCTTACCAGGCAGACAGGTTTTTAAAGGAAATAAGATCATTTACCCAAAAAGATATCGACAGGAACCTGGAATATCTTCTGGAAGCGGATTACGGAATAAAAACGGGGCATATGAAACCGCAGGATGCTCTTGAATCGCTTATGATAAGGATTTGCGCGGTAAAATAGATATCTTATTTAAGAGTATTTAGCTTTTTAGCTAAGCGCGAGATTTTCCTGGAGGCTGTTTTTTTGTGGATTATGCCTTTTGAGGCAGCCTGCATATACCTGACATTCAAGATGGCAAAATATTTTTTGGCCTCATCATTTTTCTTTTCGGCTATGAGACTTTCTAATTTTTTCGCCCGGGTTTTTAATTCAGACATCACCACTTCGTTGCGGTGGCGTTTTTTAACATCGGACCTCAGTGCTTTATAAGCTGCATTGACCGTTGGCAATTTAAGTTTCTCCTAAATGAGCCCGCCATGCGCGGGGTAGTTAAACTGTTAGGTTACAAAGGATACCAGAAAACCGTACAAATGTCAACCGAAAAAAGACTTGCAAAATCTACCGTTATCGTAAGTGCCGGTATCATGGCCAGCCGCATATTGGGCTTTATCAGAGACATCCTATTTGCGAAATTTTTCGGTATGGGGGATGCGATACAGGCGTTTCTTATGGCATTTACCATCCCTAATGCTTTACGGGAAGTAGCGGCAGAGGGTGCCGTGAATACGGCTCTCGTCCCGGTCCTCACGGACTATAACGTTAAAAAAGGTAAGGATGAATTCTGGCGGCTTGCCAACGTTACTTTTAATCTATTTTTGGTAGTACTTCTGGTTATTGTTATAGTAGGCGTTTTGATATCGCCTGTTCTGGTTAAAATAATAGCACCGGGTTTTCTGAAATACCCGGAGAAGTTTTCGCTTACAGTCCGCTTTGCAAGAATACTGTTCCCGTATATTTTACTGGTAGGATTGGCGACCGTATGCATGGGCATTCTGAATACTCTGAAACATTTTATTTCACCGGCCCTGGGAGGAGTGGTATTCAATGCGTCGCTGATAGGCGGTATGCTTATATTTTATCCCCACGTTACTGTCATGCACGTAGTATTTGCAGTGTTGGTGGGAGGGCTGCTGCAGTTTTTAGTCCAGCTTTTCCCGGTTTTGCGGCGCGGGCCGTTTTTAAACTGGAAAGCAGGCTTAAAACATGAGGGTGCCGTTAAAATAGGAAAACTGCTTCTGCCGAGACTGGCAGGGTCTGGGATTTATGAAATAAATGTCATAGTCGACAGGATGCTGGCTTCATTAGAATTTGCAACCGGAAAAGGGGCTGTAGCCGCGCTTTACTACGGCAACCGCCTTTTTCAGCTTCCGCTCGCCGTTTTCGGCATATCATTAGCCACTGCGGCGCTTCCGACGATGTCTTCTTTTGTGGCGGAAAAAGACATGGAAAAGCTGAAAGACACAATATCGTTTTCGTTAAGGACGATGCTTTTTTTGACTGTGCCGGCCGCAATAGGATTGATGGTTTTATCCAGACCCATTATAAAGGTTCTTTTTGAAAGGGGCGAATTCGACCAATATGCGACAACAGTTACCTCTGCCGTGCTTTTATGTTACTCTATCGGATTGATAGCGTACGGGAGCATAAGGATATTGGTCAGCGCATTTTATTCGATGCATGATACCGTTACGCCGGTAAGAGTGACGTTTTACGCTTTATTCTACAATATAACGCTGAACCTTATACTTATGTGGCCGCTTAAAGCAGCAGGTCTGGCGCTGGCTACTTCGATAGCCGGTTTTATAAATTTCGGATCTCTGTTTATAAGACTCAGGAAAAAGATAGGGCAATTCAGGGAGAAGGAGATACTGGAATCTTTTATGAGAATCCTGGGCGCGTCTTTGGTTATGGGGTTTATAGCGTTCTGTTTAATGTCATCCATTACATGGGATAACGGCATAAGAGACGCATTCAATCTGGCATTCCTGATCATCGCCAGTATCGTCGTGTATATAATAAGTTCGCTCGCTTTCAGGGTCAGGGAAATGAGGTCCGCGCTTTCGTGGATAAAGAAAAGTTAAAAAATATACCGGACCTTCCGGGCGTTTATATTATGAAGGATAATAAAGGCGGTATCCTATATATAGGGAAAGCCGCGTCGCTTAAAAACAGGGTGTTGTCTTATTTCAGAGATAAGGCGAATATCTCGCAGCGCATAGGAATGATGGCAGGCAAAGCAGATGATATAGCATTTTTCGTGACGGGCTCGGAAGCAGAAGCTTTAATACTGGAAGCCGCGTTTATAAAGAAACATAAGCCCCGGTACAACGTAGCCCTCAAAGACGATAAATCGTATCCGTACCTGGAACTGACCGAAAATGAAGATTTTCCGCGGCTGATAGTTACGCGGCGACGGGGTGATTCTCTGCCGGGCAAAGACGGCGGGTCCGTCTTTTACGGTCCCTATACAGATGTGAAACTCCTGAGAAGGGCATTGGGCGTGATGAAAAGGATATTTCCGCTGCGCACTTGCCGCCGCATGTCCAAAAAATCGTGTTTGAATTACCGCATAGGCCAATGTTACGCTCCATGTATCGGAGCGATAGATAAAAACGCATATTCGGATATAGCGGAAGAACTAAAAATGTTTTTAAGCGGCGACAGGCTCGGGCTTATTGAGAGCCTTTCCGAGAAAATGCGGAAGGCAGCGGCCATAAAGGACTACGAAAAAGCAGCGCTTTTAAGAGACAGAATTACCGCGCTGAGCGTTGTACCGAAAATAAAAATCCGGATAACCCATTATGATGAAATAGAAGAACTTCGGCATCTTTTAAGATTGAGGAGGCCGTCGAGAAGGATAGAAGCGTTTGATATATCCAACATAAGCGGCAAGGAAGCCGCGGGCTCGATGGTGACTTTTATTGACGGAAAGCCGAACAAAGACCATTACCGGAGGTTCAAGATTCGCAGCGTAAAGGGTATTAATGATTATGAGATGATGAGTGAGATTGTAAGGCGCAGATACGAAAGAGTGAAGAAAGAAAGGCTGCCGAGCCCGGATTTAGTTATTATTGACGGCGGCAAGGGCCATCTGAATGCCGCCGCATCCGTACTTTCCGAACTCGGCTTCGGGAAATTGCCGGTTATCGGAATAGCCAAAAAGTTCGAGCATATATATCTGAAAGGCAGAAAAGAACCGATAATATTTTCGCATAATTCGCCGATACTTCATCTTATACAGCGCCTGAGGGATGAGGCGCACAGGTTTGCGATAAGTTATCACCGCGTCCTCCGGCGAAAAAAAATACAGGATCAGTTTGCGAAGCTTGACGGCAAAGGATAAGCACTGTTATAATGAATATAAAGGTATGAAATGCTCAGCGACTTAAAAGAAAGAATATCAAAATTAGGTAAAAAGATGTCCCAGATAAAAGTATATTTGGACATAGACAAGAAGGCCCGGACCGTCAAAGATGTGGAGGGCGAGATATCGAAGCCGGATTTTTGGACCGATTCTAAAAGGGCCGAGAAACTCATAGGCGAATTAAAAGCCGCCAAGGCCGTAAATGAACCTTATGCGATTGCCGAGAAAAAATGCAAGGAATTACAAGAACTTCTTGATATAGTTGACGGAAAAGATGCCGATACGCTTAATGAATTGAGCGCCGATATGGATTCTCTGGAGAAAGAAATTGACTCCATCGAGTTCAAAAGTCTTTTGTCGAAAGATGAAGATAGGGCGAATGCGATACTGAGCATAAACTCCGGGGCCGGCGGGACGGAGTCCTGCGATTGGGCGAGTATGCTTTTCAGAATGTACTCTAAATGGGCAGAAAAGAAGGGTTTTTCCGTTTTGGTCATCGATTCCCTGCAGGGAGATACGGCGGGGATCAAAAATGTCACGGCTATAATCAGAGGTGACTTCGCTTACGGATATTTAAAGGCAGAAAACGGCGTGCACCGGTTGGTGAGGATTTCTCCTTTTGACTCGAACAAGCGGCGGCATACGTCGTTCGCGTCGGCAGACGTTATTCCCGAAATAAGCGATGATATAGATATAAAGATAAATGAATCGGATCTTAGGATAGATACGTACAGATCAAGCGGAGCCGGCGGCCAGCACGTCAATGTTACCGATTCCGCGGTACGAATAACGCACATACCTACTAATATAGTCGTGCAGTGCCAGAACGAGCGTTCCCAGCACAAGAATAAGCTTACGGCGCTGAAGGTTCTTAAGGCGCGCCTTTATGAGATAGAACGGGAAAAGAAGATGAAGGAATTCGAAAAACATTATAGTGAAAAAAGCGCGATAGCGTGGGGGAGCCAGATAAGGTCATACGTTATGCATCCGTATTCGATGGTGAAGGACCACAGGACGGAGTACGAGACATCGAATACCGGCGCCGTAATGGACGGCGATCTGGATGCTTTTATAGAAGCGTATTTAAGGAAAATGGCGGGAAATAAACATGTTTAATATATTCGGCACAGAGAGCCAGAAAATCCTGAAGCAATTATATCCTATCCTGAATAAGGTGAATTCACTGGAGCAGGAGGTCAGCAGTCTTTCCGACGCTGAGTTGCGCGCGAAAACAGAGTTGTTCAAGACAAAAGTCCGGGAGAATCTGACCAGGCACGCCGAGGAGATAGAAGCTCTGGAGCGCGACCTCAGGGAAGTGGTCTCGCCGGATGAAAAGGAAAAAGTAAAAGAGAAATTAAAACTGATCCGCGACAGGGCATCCGATGAGATATTGCCGGAGGCGTTTGCAGTCGTTCGGGAAGCGGCGAAAAGGACTGTTAAGATGAGGCATTTTGACGTCCAGATATTGGGCGGCATAGTCCTCCATCGCGGCATGATAGCGGAAATGGCCACCGGCGAAGGAAAAACGCTGGTTGCAACGCTTTCCATATACCTGAATGCACTTGCGGGCAAAGGCGTGCATCTGGTTACCGTGAACGATTATCTTGCGCAACGGGACAGAAGCTGGATGGGGCCTATTTATGAGTTTCTCGGGCTGTCGATCGGCGTTATACAGCACGATATGGAAGACGAAGCAAGGAAGCAGGCGTATAAGTGCGATATAACCTACGGGACTAATAATGAGTTCGGATTCGATTATCTCCGCGATAATATGAAACTCCGGAAAGAAGATATGGTCCAGAGGGGTTTCTATTACGCCATCGTCGATGAAGTCGACAGTATTCTTATAGATGAAGCGAGGACGCCGCTTATAATATCCGGGCCGGTGGAAGAGACGAGCCACAGATATGACGAAGTAAAACCTTTCGTAAACAGGGTGCATCAGAAGCAGGAGGCGCTGGTAAAAAGTTATCTGGACAAAATCGAGAATTTTCTGAAAGAAAATAAGACCGATACGGATGAATTCAGAAAGTGCCTTTATGTAATTCATAAGGGCTCGCCAAAAGCGGCGCGTTTAATGCGATTGGTCGCCGAGAATCCTTCTCTCAAAAGAAAACTTGATGAAGTGATAAGCTCTTTTGAGAGGAAAGGATCCGAGTCGGAAAAGCTCGAACTCGAATCCGAACTATACTACGTTTATGACGAGAAAACGAGAGATGTGGTACTTGCGGCCAAGGGACAGGACGAATTTCTTAGCGTCTTCCCGGGCCAGCTTGAGGTGGAAGACATAGACGATATATTGAATACTATGAGGAAAGATTCCTCGTTAGGCGACGAAGAAAAGGCCGTTAAAGAACGCGAGGCGATGGCGAATTATGAAATCAGGATCCGGCGCCTTGACAATCTGAGACAGCTTTTAAAAGCGTATGTCCTGTTTCATGCGGATGTCGAATACGTTATAAATGATAACAAGGTAGTTATCGTCGATGAGTTTACCGGCAGGATGATGCCCGGCCGCCGTTTCTCGGACGGAATACACGAGGCGCTGGAAGCCAAAGAAGGGCTGGAGATACAGAAAGAGTCGCAGACGCTGGCAACCATAACTTTCCAGAATTATTTCAGGATGTATTCTAAACTTGCGGGTATGACAGGAACCGCGGTAACGGAAGCGGCGGAATTCAAAAAGATATATAAACTGAACGTTGTTACGATTCCCACCAATAAACCGCTTATAAGACATGAATATCCGGACCTTATGTATAAAACCGAGATGGAAAAATTCACAGCGGCGTGCAGGGAAATTATCGAGCTGAACAAAGCAGGACGTCCGGTTCTTATCGGTACGATTTCCGTGGAGAAATCCGAAAGATTAAGCGGGCTGCTTACCCGCATGGGCGTCCCGCATCATGTTCTGAACGCCAAATATCACGCACAGGAAGCGGAAATAATCGCGCGGGCCGGCCAACCGTACGCCGTTACAATATCCACCAACATGGCTGGCCGCGGTACGGATATAGTTTTAGGAGAAGGTATTACCGGTAAGGGCGGTTTGCATGTTATCGGGACAGAGCGGCATGAATCGCGCCGGATAGATAACCAGCTGCGCGGAAGAGCGGGAAGACAGGGCGACCCGGGATCGAGCAGATTCTATCTTTCGCTCGAAGACGACCTCATGAGGATATTCGGCTCCGACAGAATCGCGCGCCTCATGGAATTCTTCAAATGGGAAGAAGGTATGCCCATCGAGCATAATATGATAACAAAGAGCATAGAGATTGCCCAGAAAAGAGTGGAAGAGCAGAATTTCAGCTACAGAAAATATACGCTCGAATATGATGACGTGATGAATGTCCAGCGAACCGAGGTTTATAATTACCGCAACAGTATTATTGAGGCCGAAAATATAAAGGAGAGAATATCCGAAATGATGGAGGACGGATTGCGGGACATCATGGAGGAATACCTTCCCGCCGATATAGTCAGCGGCGAATGGAACATAAATAAGTTTTTGAATTATTTGCGTATTAATTTTATGATAAACCCGGAGGGCATCGATTTCGAAAACGACAGCCGCGAGGAAATATCGGAAAAATTACTGGAAAAGGCGAAGGTGGTCTATGAACTCAAAGAAAAGACAATAGACCTTTCGATACTCAGGCAGATAGAAAAATTCGAGATGCTGCGCGTCGTGGATGCGGAGTGGATGCACCATCTTCATGCCATGGATTACCTGAGGGAAGGAATACAGTTAAGGGCTTACGGCCAAAAAGACCCGCTGCTGGAATATAAACACGAAGCCCATAAGATGTTTTTCGAGATGGAAGAGACGGTTCGCCGTAAGAGCCTTGAGAGACTGTTCCGGATACAAGTCATAAGAGAAGATTTAAAAGAGGCGCCGCCCACGTTAAGAAGACAGCAGTTTATACATAGCGAACGTTCTGCTCTGGCGGAAGCGAAAACCGCATCATCAACAAAAACGTTTGGGTCAAGGGACATAAACAGACCCGAAGCTCAGGGCTCACCCGACGCTCCTTACAAAAGAACCGATCCCAAAGTCGGCCGTAACGACCCCTGCCCCTGCGGCAGCGGCAAGAAATACAAAAAATGCTGCGGAAAGTAGAGAAACGATCCATAAATTTTAAAAGTGTTTTTTTATCGCTTTCTTCCGCGGCCCTCCTTGTTTTAGCATTTCCGAATTTTCAAATATCAATCTTCGCATGGTTAGCGCTTATCCCGATATTATACCTCATTGAAAATTCCTCCGCCGGAAAAGCATTTATTTTATCTTATCTGACGGGAGTGTTTTTCTTTTTGGGAGCATTATACTGGCTGACTTATGTCAGCAGATTGGGGTATTTTATTTTGGCGCTGTATCTTGCCTTATTTTTCGGATTATTCGGGTTGTTCAGCAATATATTTTTCAAGAAATTCAAAAATTCGCGATACGCGTTTTTATTATGCCTGATACTTCCGTCGCTATGGGTATTAACCGAGTTTTTGCGCGGCACTCTCCTTACGGGATTCCCGTGGTGCGTTTTAGGCTATACGCAGTATAAAAATCCCGTCCTGATCCAGATAGCCGATATTACCGGATGTTACGGCGTCTCGTTCCTTATTGTGATGGTCAATTTTGTCCTCTATTCTTTTTTGATATTCCTGCTGAAGAAAGCACCTAAAGAGAAAATAATATTTTTAAATATACAGGCGGTGCTTTTGGGTATTACTATTCTTGTTTTTATAAGTTATGCCAATTACCGTTTTGGCGAAAGAGAGATTGATACGGGAATAAGATTATCAGTGGTGCAGGGAAGCATCGAACAGTTTAAGAAATGGGATCCTTCTTACCAGAATTATATCATGGTCAGGTATGACACGTGGACAGGGGAGGTTGCCAGGGATAAAGCCGAGTTGATTATATGGCCGGAGACGGCTATACCGGGGTTCCTGGATGACGACGAAATACGCAGCTATCTTAAAGAAGTGGCTGAAGCGAATGAAGCACCGCTTTTTACGGGAGCCATAACTTATAAATCCGGCGCGGAAAAAGATTATTACTTTAATAGCGCTGTTTTATTTACGCGCAGCGGAGATATTTACAGGCAATATGATAAGATACATCTTGTGCCCCTCGGAGAATATATCCCGTTCGAATCCAGGATCCCGTTTTTCCGTAATTCCATAAATACTGAAATAGGCGATCTTACCGCAGGCAGAGAATTTACGACATTCGATATAAAGGCTAAGGACGGCAGATCGTATAAATATGCGGCTATCATATGTTTCGAGGATATATTTCCGGATCTGGCCAGGCACTTTGCGAGGGGCGGCGCTGATTTTCTTATAAATATTACCAATGACGCGTGGTTCAAAGAATCCGGCGAACAGCTGCAGCATGCTCAGGCGTCGGTCTTTCGTGCGGTGGAAAACAGGGTTGCCGTTATCCGCGCAGCAAACAACGGTTTCTCCTGCTTGATAAGTCCCAACGGCATAATAGAGGATTGGGTACGCGATAAGGACAGCGGAAGCATTTATGCTCCGGGCTTTAAAACTTTCGAGCTCAAAATAAAAAGGGGTAAAACTTTTTATTCGGCCCATGGCGATGTCTTTGTGTGCGCATGTCTGTTAATGATAGGGTGTTATTTCATTGACTTTTGTAAAATTAGGATATAATATTAGTAAGATTAACAAAATAGCGTTAGGCGGCATAAAAATATATATGAGGCGTAAACCGTGAAGAATTTATTATGCGTTATAATGGGAGGCGGCCGCGGAACAAGGCTATATCCGCTTACTAAAGTAAGATCCAAACCCGCTGTCCCCATATTCGGCCGTTACAGGTTGATAGATATACCCGTAAGTAACTGCCTCAATTCAGGGTTCAATAAAATATACATCCTTACGCAATTCAATTCCGAATCACTGAACAAGCACATATCGCGCACCTATAAGCTTGACCCCTTCTCAAAAGGTTTTGTCGATATAATGGCGGCAGAGCAGTCTATGGATAATGCAAACTGGTTCCAGGGGACGGCCGATGCCGTCAGAAGATGCCTTAAGCATTTTAACGACCCCGCCTATAAATATGTCCTGATTCTTGCCGGCGATCACCTGTACAAAATGGACTATAGAACCATGCTTCGTTTTCATATCGAAAAGAATTCTGAAATTACGATAGCCTGTAATGCCGTTGATGCAAAAGAGATAGCCGAATTGGGCATAATGGGTACGGACGCCGATGATAGAATCAATAAGTTTGTAGAAAAACCGCATAATGCAGGCGGCGTCGGGGATATGGTAATAAAAAAAGACGGTAAGAATTTTTTTCTGGGTTCCATGGGGATATATCTTTTCAATAAAGACGCGCTGGTTGATATATTGAAGAATAACCCGAAGGCAGGAGATTTCGGAAGAGAGATAATACCGAGCTCGTTTTCAGCTAAGAGGACGTACGCGTTTCTTTTCAAAGGCTACTGGCGCGACATAGGGACTATCAAGTCTTTTTACGAGGAAAACATGGCTCTTACGGAGGATATCCCGCCGCTTGACATGTTCGACGAGCAGTGGCTTATATTTTCGCGTCCGCGTTATTTAGCGCCGTCCAAAATTAACAGTTCTTATATGATCAAGAGCATAGTGGCCGAAGGCGCAATAGTCTTATCAAATACTACGATAAAACATTCGATAATCGGATTGAGGAGCCGTATAAGCGAGGGTTCGCTTATAGAAGATTCCATAATCATGGGGTGTGATTATTATGACACGCCCGATGATGTTAAGAACAGACAGTCCAAAAAAATTCCTTCTTTAGGGATAGGAAAAAATTGTATAATAAAAAAGGCGATCATAGATAAAAATGTCGCTATAGGCGACGGGGTAAAGATTTTAAACCAGAAGAAAGTAAAAGATTTCGACGGCGGGAATTATTGCATAAGGGACGGCATCGTTGTAATTGAAAAGAATTCGATAATCCCGTCGGGAACGGTCATATAAGGAGACGAAAAAATGGCAGAATTAAGAAAAGATCCTATTTTAGGCAGATGGGTAATAATAGCTACGGAAAGAGGGAAAAGGCCGGGCAGCTATAAAGTGGAAAAGGCCGCAACGGAGACAGATCCTGCAACGTGCCCGTTTTGCGTCGGGCACGAAGGCATGACCCCGCCCGAGATATACGCCGTACGCGAATACGGCTCTCAACCGAATAAGCCGGGGTGGAAGGTAAGAGTAGTGCCTAATAAATATCCTGCGCTCGGTATAGATATGCCGCTCGCGAAATCCGGCAGGGGCATGTTTGATATGATGGCCGGATTCGGCGCGCATGAGGTAGTCATAGAGAACCCGGACCACAGGAGAGAGGCAAAAGACCAAAGCATAGACGAGATAAAAAACTGGTTATATGTTCTGCAGTCCAGGGTCAAAGACCTCCATAACGATAAAAGGCTCAGGTATGTCCTTGTATTTAAAAATAAGGGTTCGGTAGCCGCCGGTGCGTCGCTTTCCCACCCGCATCACCAGCTTATAGCAACCCCCGTTACCATTAAGCGCGTGAAAGAAGAATTAATAGGCGCGGAAGATTATTTCAAGGTCAAAGAAAGATGCATATTCTGCGATATCATAAAAGAAGAACAGGAGAGAGGCGAAAGAGTAGTCTATGAAAATGACGCTTTCATAGCTTTTTGCCCCTATGCTTCAAGGTTCCCGTTCGAGATATGGATAACGCCGAAAGAGCATTGTATCGATTTCTATGACCAGAGGGTTGTCAGCAAGGTTCCGTCGCTGGCCGATGTTCTTAAAGTAACGCTTCAAAAACTCGGCAAGGCGCTGGATGACCCTGAGTACAATTATATAATCCACACGGCACCTAACAGATTTCCGCGACGAGGGTACTGGCAGACCATAGACGATGATTATCATTGGCATATAGAACTTTTCCCAAGGCTTGTGAAGACCGCAGGATTTGAATGGGGCTCGGGATTCTATATCAATCCAACTCCTCCCGAAGAAGCCGCCAAGTTCATGAGGGAACTCAAAGTCGACTAGGCCGTTAACCCCGGACTCTTGACCCCGTAACCATTATGGGACTTTGCTTATGAAAACGTTATATGTTGTTTTCCTGTGGCATATGCATCAGCCCATCTACAAGGATTATCTTACCAGCCATTATTATATGCCCTGGGTAAGATTGCATTCCACGAAGGGCTACTGGGATATGATGCGCGCGATAGAATCGAATCCCAAGGCCAAGGCCGTCATAAATATGACCCCCTCGCTTCTTTATCAGATAAAAGACCTTTCCGAAAAGCATGTAAAAGATAAACATAAAGAATTGTCTCTTAAGCCGGCCGACAAACTTACCGCGCAGGACAAGGAATATATCCTGTCCAATTTCTTCATGATAAACTGGGAAAACCTTATTCTTAAGTCCAAAAGATATGCGGAACTGCTCGATAAGCGGGGAAAACATACTGCAAGAGAAATAGTTTCTAAAGTAGCGGATAAATTTACCGTGCAGGATTTTAGAGACTTGCAAGTCCT
>JAQUMG010000023.1 GCA_028718265.1 Candidatus Omnitrophota bacterium | reverse complement strand
GATCTTTGCGCCTATTGCTTTTGCATAGGCCAGCCCGAGCTGTTTTGCCTGGCCCGTCGCATCCTGAAATATTGCCAATAAACAGGGAACACCTTTGCCCTCTTCATACATGCGCCTTACCAAAGCACCGGGCCCTTTAGGCGCTACCATGAAGACGTCCACGTTTTTCGGTGGTTTTATCTGTTTAAAACGTATGTTGAAACCGTGTGAAAAACAGAGCGCCTTTCCCTTTTTTAAATTCGGCTTGATACTTTCCTTATAGACTTTTGCCTGAACGTGATCCTGAGTCAATATCTGTATAATGTCGGCTTCTCTTGCGGCCTCATCCGCGGTGACCGGGTTAAACCCGTCGGCCTTTGCGGTTTCATAATTCGGGCTCTCTTTTATTTCGCTGACGATGACGTTAATACCGCTGTCGCGAAGGCATAATGCCTGTCCGCGCCCTTGTATACCATAGCCTATTATGGCTACCGTTTTATCTTTTAATATCGATAAATCTGCATCCTTGTCATAGTAAATCTTTAACATTGCTTATCTCCTTTTTATAGTAACTTATCGGGGACACTCTCCTTAAAAGTTACCTGTATTGCTCGACGGAGGGTGTCCCCCTACCGTCTTTGCCGTCGTATATGGCTTTTGCACCCAGCACAATTGCTTAGGCCCGTTTAATCAATAACTTACTGCAACCTTACCCGTTCGTATCAATTCTTTCACGCCGAACTTATCAAGCGCTTCCAGGAGCGCCTTTATCTGCGCCTGATCACCTACCGCTTCGATAATTGCATTATCTCCCTTTGCGTAAATTATCTTTCCTACATATTTATTGAACAGATTTTCGATCTTTGCCTTCTCCTTCGGCGAATAATTTATCTTAACAAGGACCATCTCCCTGTCGACATGTTCCTTCTTCGTAAAATCGGTGACCGTTATAACGTCGATAAGTTTATTGAGCTGCTTCTTTACCTGCTCCAGCACCTTCTCGTCCTGTGCCTCGACGACTATTGTCATATAGGAGACTGTGGGGTCGAGCGTCTCGGAAACGGCTAAAGAAGCAATGTTGTATCCGCGCGCGCTGAAAAGGCCTGCTATGCGCGCCAGTACGCCGAACTTATTTTCAACCAGTAATGATATTGTGCGTTTCATATTATGCCAATCCGCCCATAATTTCGTTTATAGCTTTACCTGCCGGCACCATCGGGAACACGTTTTCTTCCGGTTCGACTCTGAAGTCGATGAAAACCGTATTATCTGTTGCGATAGCCCGCTCTAGCGCCGGCCGCACGTCTTCTTTTTTGTCCACACGTATACCCACGGCTCCGTAACTTTCCGCAAGTTTCACAAAGTCCGGCCCGGTAATGCAGACCTGGGAATAGCGCCTTTTATAAAAAAGCTCCTGCCATTGGCGCACCATCCCGAGATAGCCGTTGTTCAATATAGCCACCTTTACGTTTATCTTATTGCAAACGCAAGTGGCAAGTTCCTGTATATTCATCTGGATAGATCCGTCTCCGGCAATATCGAACACAATTTTATCCGGCCGGCCGACCTTGGCTCCCATGGCCGCGGGAAATCCGAAGCCCATAGTACCCAATCCGCCGGAAGATATAAAAGATCGCGGTTCGGAATAATTATACCACTGCGCCGCCCACATCTGGTTCTGCCCCACCTCTGTAGTGATGACGGCGTTTCCTTTTGTCACCTTATAGATCTCTTCTACGACAAATTGCGGCTTAAGTCCTCCGTCTTGTTTATACTGCATCGGGTATTTTTTCTTCCATCCTTCAACCGTCTTAAGCCATTCCGAGGTATCCGGCAATTTTTTAATATCCTTGATAAGTTCTTTTAAAATATTCTTCGCGTCGCCCACTATGGGAATCTCTACTCCCACATTTTTACTTATGGAAGACGGGTCTATGTCAATATGCACTATTTTAGCATGAGGAGCAAAGGCATCGAGCCTGCCGGTCACTCTATCGTCAAAACGCGCACCCACCGCAATAATAAGATCCGATTCCATGATTGAGTGATTCGCATAGGCAGTACCGTGCATGCCGAGCATTCCCAGTGCCAACTCATGTACCGACGGAAAGCCGCCTATGCCCATAAGCGTCCAGGTAACGGGGGCTTTTATTTTTTCCGCCAATTCTTTAAGCTCATTATGTGCGCCGGACGTAATAACTCCGCCGCCTGCGTAAATAATCGGTCTCTTCGCCGAACTTATGGCTTTCGCGGCTTTTTTGATCTGACCGGGATGGCCGAAATAAGTCGGCTTGTAGCTGCGGATATCGACTTTTTCCGGCCAGATGAATTCCGCTTCCTGCAATTGTATATCCGAAGGTATATCGATAAGTACGGGACCGGGCCTGCCGGTTGAAGCAATGTAAAATGCCTCGCGTACGATACGCGCAAGCTCATTCACATCCTTGACCAGATAATTATGCTTCGTTACGGGCCTTGTTATACCCGTAACGTCTGCTTCCTGAAACGCGTCGTTCCCGATCAAAAATGACTTTACCTGTCCCGTGATCGCTATCATAGGAATTGAGTCCATATATGCCGTGGCTATACCCGTAGTAAGATTAGTAGCGCCCGGGCCTGAAGTCGCAAGGCAGACTCCGACCTTACCGGTCGCCCTGGAATATCCGTCTGCGGCGTGAGCCGCGGCTTGTTCGTGGCGCGGAAGTATAAATTTCACCGATGCGTCATAAAGCGCGTCAAAAATCGGCAATACCTGCCCGCCGGGATATCCGAATATTACTTCGACCCCTTCTCTTTTAAGTGATTCGATCAATATGTTTGCGCCTGTAAGCTTCATTTTTTCAGCACTGCTCCTTCGCTGGCTTGCGTAACAGATTCTGCGTATCGTTTAAGGTAGCCCTCGTTAATAGACGGCTTGGGCGCCGACCATTTTGCCATTCTTTTTCTGATTTCGGCAATACCTACTTCGAGTTCCAGCTTCCGGCCCGGTATGTCTATCGAGATTGCATCGCCCTCTTTTATTGCTGCTATTGGTCCTCCGACAGCAGCCTCGGGAGAGATATGGCCTATACACGGGCCTTTAGTGCCGCCGGAAAATCTTCCGTCGGTTATAAGTGCGACTTCGTTAGCCAGACCCATCCCGACTATGCTTGACGTGGGCGAAAGCATCTCCCTCATGCCCGGTCCGCCTTTGGGGCCTTCGTACCTGATTACGACTATATCGCCTTTGCTTATTTTCCCGCCCAGTATCGCCTGCATTGACGCCTCTTCCGAATCGAATACCCGCGCCTTGCCTTTAAATCTGAGCATTTTATTACTGACGGCGCTCTGTTTAACAACCGCTCCTTCCGGAGCCAGATTGCCGTAAAGTATAGCCATGCCGCCTTCTTTATGATACGGGTTACTAAGCGGCCGTATGATGTCGTCGGAGTAAATCTTCGCATCGCGGGCAATCTTAGATATCTTGTCTCCGCTTACAGTATCAACGTCATTCAACCTGCTCTCAAGTCTCTTAAGAACTGCAGGAATACCTCCTGCGATATCGAGGTCTTCCATAAAATGTTCTCCGCCGGGTAAGAGATGAACGATATGAGGCGTCTTACGGCTTATCGTATCGAATTCTTTAAGCGGCAGGTCTATGCCGAGTTCATTTGCCAGCGCTTTCATGTGCAGCACCGTGTTGCTCGAGCCGCCCATGGCCATATCGACTATTATCGCGTTTTCAATCGCCTCTTTCCGCATTATTGCCCGCGGCAATATATTTCTTCTGACGAGCGCCACAACTCTCTCGCCCGAATCAAATGCGATTCTGTCTTTTTTCGCCGAAACTGCCATAGCTGTTGCGCAACCCGGCATACTCATACCCATGGCTTCCACAAGACATGACATCGAGTTAGCGGTATATAATCCCTGACAGGAACCAAAGCCGGGGCACGCCTCCATCTCAAGGCAGCCTAATTCTTCCTGCGATATCTCGCCGTTCTTGAAACGGCCTACCGCTTCAAAAGTATCTTTAACCAAAGAAAGTCTTCTGCCGCCGTATCTGCCGGACATCATAGCCCCCGCCGTAACCACCACGGTCGGGATATTTAATCTGGCTGCGGCCATAAGCATGCCCGGCGTTATTTTGTCGCAATTCGTAAGACAGACAAGTCCGTCCAGAGAATGCGCCTTCATAATAGTTTCTATCATATCGGCAATAAGTTCGCGGCTTGGAAGTGAATATTTCATTCCCGAATGGCCCATAGCTATGCCGTCGCAGATTCCCGGAATACCGAATATGAACGGTACGGCGCCGGCGGAAACTATGCCTCGCTCTATAAAACGTTCGAAACGCTTCATCCCTATATGCCCCGGGATTATGTCGGACTGGCTCGAAAATACGCCTATGAAAGGCTTTGCCATATCTTTTTTGCCCAAACCTGTCGCATAAAGAAGCGCCCTGTTTCCGGCTCTTTCTATGCCTCTTTTTATCTTATCGCTGCGCATATCTGTCTCCATGGTTATTATACGTTACATTATAAGGTTTATTATTATATCATATCAGGCGGGTTTGTCAACAAAAAGGGGCTAAATTAGCGGAAATTCTTGTATATCCTTGGTACGCGGTTACTTATGGAACATACTATTTCGTAAGGTATGGTACCTGCAAGCCGTGCCAGTTCCTCGCATCTTATCTCATTACCGCCCTGCTTGCCGATCAATACGACCTCATCTCCCAGCTTAACACCCTCTATATGTCCGACATCGATCATAGTCTGATCCATGGTAACCTTACCGACAACAGGCGCCTTCTGCCCCTTTACAAGAACTCTCGCCTTATTGGATAAAATGCGGCCATAGCCGTCGGCATACCCTATCGGAAGCGTCGCTATAACGGTAGGTTTCTGGGTGATATAGGTCCTGCCGTAGCTTATCGACATCCCGGGCTGTGTCTTTTTGAGAAAGACTATCTTTGTCTTAAGCGACATGGCGGGTTTAAGATGCACCTTATTAGAAAAGGACCTTTTCGGATACATACCGTACATAACTATCCCGGGCCTGACAAGATTCAGATGAGCTTTTTTCAGGGCAATGGTGGCTATGCTATTGGCCGCGTGGCGATAAGCGATTTCTATACCCAGATGTTTCAGCTCCTCCAAAAGAGCATTAAACGAATCCAGCTGATATGTCGTAAAAAATTCGTCTCTGCCGGCGACGGAAAAATGGGTATAGAGGCCTTCGACGGAAACATTCTTCAAATTAAAAACAACATCTTTGACGAAATCAAAAGCACCCTCGTGCCATATGCCGATCCTGCCCATTCCGGTATCTATCTTTATGTGGACACGCCCTTTTTTCTTCAATCTGGCTGCGACTCTGTTGATGACTTTGGCAAGATCCATACAGCAAAGTGTAAGCGTTACGTCGTTTTTAAGCGCGGGCTCTACCTCTTTGGGAAGCACCGAACCCAAAACCAGTATGGGCGTCTTTATCTTCTTGTGTCTGAGATACAAAGCCTCGTCCAGGGTAGCTACCCCGAAAAAATCCGCGCCGGCATTTTCCAGCGTCTTGGCGACCTCGAACATGCCATGGCCGTACGCATTCCCTTTAACGATAACAAGGATCGACGATTCATTTCCCACCAGCTTCTTGATCTGCCTGTAATTGTACCTTATGGCGCCCAGGTCAACTTCCGCCCACGTCGCCCTGTGCGTCATTTCATTAGTTACCATGTGTCAAACCTTCCTGACGTTACAGTCCCGCGCATACAGATACATAGGTTCCAAGTCGTAAGGGTTATCACTTTTCCCTTTCCGGAATCTCTCAAGCCCTATTTCGGCAATGATATTCGCTCTCGGAAACCATCTTTTGTCTTCTATAAACTCAGCTTTGATGCCGACGTTACCCAATAATTTTTCTTTGTATAATGCCGCGCCGTCTCCGAGAAAAAGAATTTCGCCATTTAGCTTCTTAATCAAATCCTCTGCCGGCTCAAGAAGATATTTGGATTTCCTTATTATTTTATCACCGCTTATCCTGTAAATACAAGCATATACCTGATTCTTTTTTGCGTCGATGATAGTACATATTCTTATATTTTTAGACAACTCTTTCTTTTTCTTGAGGTGTTGATAGCCATTATACGCTATCGCATCCATCGTGGGAACCCCTATAATCGGCTTGTTAAGCGCGATGGCAAGCGCTCTTACGGCTGTCAGGCCTACCCTCAGACCGGTAAAAGAGCCCGGCCCCATCCCGACGGCAAACAGTCCTATGTCCTTCGCCTTTTTGCGTGCTTTAGCGAGAGACTTCTTTATGGTCGGTATTAATAACTTCGAATGGTTTAATTTTCCGACTGTATCATATTTCACCAGCGTCTTTTTTTCATCTATCAAAGCAACGGACAGGAATTCCGTCGACGTATCCACGCCTAAAACTATCATAAATTCAGTTTCTCCAGAAGTTTTTTATACTGCTCTCCGCAGGCTTTTATTTCAAGCTTCCTGCTATTCTCATTCACAATCTCTATGCTTATCAAAAGATATTCTTTCGGCAATATGTCCATTATCTTATCTGCCCATTCTATCACGGAAACGCCTCTGCCGTAAAAATATTCGCTGTAGCCTACCGTCGAGAATTCCGAAATATCGTTCAGCCTGTAGATATCAAAATGGTAAAGCGGTATGCGGCCTTTATATTCTTTCAGGATAACAAACGATGGGCTGTTTACGTAATTGCTCTTTTTCACGCCCAGTCCTGCTGCTATCCCTTTCGTTAAAACCGTCTTTCCGCTGCCGAGCTGTCCGCAAAGCGCGATTATGTCGCCTTTCCGGAATATCTTGCCGAGCTTTTCGCCTATGTTTATGGTCTCGGACCTGTTTTTAGAAATAAGGTGCTTTATCATTAGAAGTGTTTATATCCCGATGTTTTCAATTCGCGTTTTTTCCCTTTTTTGTCTATTATCCTGACGCCTTCCCGTTTATTTCTTATTTCGCCTATCATCCGGACCGGAACGCCGAGTCTTTTGCCCAATACATCTTCAGATATTTCCTGCGGCATCGTAAATAATAATTCAAAGTCCTCGCCATCCGCCAGCGCCTCTTTAACCGACTTGCAGGCTCTCGAGACAGGAATCCTGGATTCATATATAACGGCGCCGACGTTACCGGATTCGGTTATATGCACCAGGTCCGACGACAATCCGTCCGAAATATCTATCATAGAGTTAACCTGAAAATTACGGACCAAAACCCGCGCCGGTATTACTCTCGGCGTAAAATCATATTGTCTTCCTTTTATAGAGCCGCCCAATGCACCGGTTACATATATTTTGTCCCCGATTTTTGCTCCGCTTCGTTTTTTCAGAAATTTCTTTTCGATCTCACCGATAACGCAGACATCGCAGATCAATTTTTGCGCGCGGTTTGTGTCGCCGCCTATCAGTTCCACGCCGTATTCTTTTGCCAATTTGAGAAAACCTGCGTAAAAATCGTCAATGGTCTTAAGCGGCGTATTCGCCGGCATTCCGATTGATATGAGACAATATTTCGGGATCCCGCCCATTGCGGCAATATCGCTTAATGATACCGCCAGCGCTTTGCGGCCGACTTTACGGGCGCCAAATTTGCGCAAATCAAAATGAATACCTTCTATGAGCATGTCCACAGTCAACAGAAGGTATTTATCTTTCGTGTAATTTATGACGGCACAGTCGTCGCCGATACCCAAAACCGCGTTTTTTAATCCTGGTAATTTATTCTTTACTCTTTCTATAAGTCCGAATTCACCGACTGATCTTATTTTCATATAGGCCTTTTTCGGTTATTATCGCCGTAATTAAATCGGCAGGAGTAACATCGAAAGCGGGATTATAAACCTTTACATTTTTAGGGGCGATGCGCCTGCCCATTACTGTCCTGACCTCATCCGGATGACGTTCCTCGATCGGAATATCATCTCCCGAAGATAATGTCATATCGAAAGTAGAAACCGGTGCCACGACATAAAATGGTATCTTGTGAAACTTTGCGAGCACGGCCAGGTTATATGTTCCTATTTTATTTGCGGCGTCGCCGTTTCGCGCGATCCTGTCGGCTCCGACAAATATTTTATCGATTTTACCCTTCTCCATAAGACTTGCCGCCATGTTATCACATATCAAGGTAGTATCTATCTTCTCGCGCATCAGCTCCCATGTGGTCAGGCGGGCGCCCTGAAGAAGCGGACGTGTCTCGTCGACAAAAACCTTTATTTTTTTCCCTTGCCGTTCCGCTTCAAATAAGACACCTAGCGCCGTCCCGTAATCAACAGTCGCAAGCCCGCCCGCATTGCAATGCGTCAGGATGCGGTCTCCTTTTCTTATTAATTTAGCTCCGTGCTTTGCCATCGCACGGCAGCACCGCTTATCCTCGTCCATTATTTTTAATGCCTCATTAAGGAGCGCTTTCTTGATCCCGCTCGTGCTTTTATTTGAATTCTCTTTTGCACAATTCCGCATCCTTTCAAGCGCCCAGGAAAGATTCACGGCCGTAGGCCTGCACGAAACGAGATAGCTTACGACTTTGTCAAGACGGCGCTTAAAAGCATTATAGTCTTTTGCCTGCGCGTTTTTTGTGCCCAGTACAGCTCCAAAAGCCCCGGCCACTCCTATCGCCGGCGCGCCCCTTACCTTCAACTTTTTTATGGCATACCACATTGATTTTACATCATTAATATCAAGATATACCAGGCGATGCGGCAGTTTCGTCTGGTCGATTATTCTGACTTTCCCGTTCTTCCATGCAATTGTCTGTGTAGGCATTAATCTCTCCATAGTAAATTCGTAATAAAATTCTTCTTTATATATATCGCTTTGTACGGACATACCTCATAACAGCAGAAACAGCGGATGCAGATCCTGTTATCGATTTTAGAGTCCGACTCATTAATCGTAATGGCTTCGACGGGGCAGCTTGCTTTACATATCCCGCATTTTTTGCACAGGGCCTCATCTATAAACGGCCTGAAATCAAGTACGCTCCTTGCCATATCCATCAAAAAGTCGGGCAACACGCTTATCGCGTTTGTCGTCCGGGGCAATCTGAAATTCTTAATCTTTACCGCGTCTACTTGCTCGCCTAATACTTCGATTTTTCCTATATCCGCTTCGCCGATATCGCGCCTGCGGGCTTCATTTACGATAATGTCTTTATAGGGAGGTACTCCGACGATACGGGAAGCCACGGCGTCAATGCTGACTCCGTCCGCGCCCGCCAACAGAAGCCCCAGATTAACAGGATCTCCGGCGGCCGGGCCTTCCCCTTCCATAGCCACAATACCGTCCATTATTGATAAACCGGGTTTGGTTATTTCGTAAACATCAACTATTATTTTTACAAAATGTTTCGGTTTCGGCTTATTTTTGTGGCATTGGACTTTAAAAAGCCCCGGGATTAATCCGAAAGTGTTTTTTATCGCACCCGTCATCACCGTAAGCGCGTGAGTCTTGAGCTTCGGCAGAGATAATATGAGTGATGCGTTCAGGGCGCATTCAGCTACGGGATAACCGTTAATCCTGCGTGATTTGTCAAACTTGACCAGCTCAGCGCCTTCCTCATCTGCAACACTTTTTATCCCCGTCTTTTCGTACACACCGTTTATCTCTTTAGGGCCGAAAAATGTCCCCGGCGAATCACCGACAAGAGGCTTTGCTCCGGACCTTTTTACCAGCCTGATTGCAGCTCTTACCACCTCGGGATGCGTGCACACCGCCTCCGCCGGCAGTCTGGCGGAAAGCAGGTTAGGTTTTATCAGAACGGTATCACCGCTTTTTATAAAATTTTCTACACCGCCTAACAGGTCAACGGATCGGAATAAAGCTTCCTCAACTTTATCTCTGTCATAATCTGCGCATTTTACTATGGAAACTTTGGACATCTTACCTCAACCCGCAATATTCTTCAGAAAAAGCAGGAATGCCAGCATGGCGGAATTGTGTATCACGTGTACGGTAATGGCGGAGACCAGACTTCCCGTCTTTTCGTAAATATAGGCTAGCATAATACCAAGGCTCAATATAGGCATAAAACTGGCCAGGTTAGCGTGTACATAGGCAAAAAATAAAGCGCTTATCAATATGCCGCCGAATATGCCTGTCTTATTTTTCAGGGCTCCGTACACAAAGCCGCGAAAAAATATCTCTTCCATGAAAGGACCGAGAAATGACGTAAAAACGCACATGTATATTAACGAAAAAATGCTTTTCTCGTCTTTTAATATCGCAACTACTGCCTGCGGCTCGACGGGTATGTTTAAAACTTTGAATACCAGCGACGTCAGTAAAGTCACCCCCAAAAAAATAGGTACCAATCCTACATAGGCAGCTATCCCGTATCTTATGTTAAGAACCATATTTTTTAATGTTAATCCCAGAGCAGCCATGTCATGCCGTTTATCCCGTAAGACAAAATAAAAAATTGCGGCTACGGTCAGAACGTCCAGCGCGGTAGCGACAAGCATCAATTGCAGGTTGCGGTCCAGCGGCAGGCCGGGCAAGACTAAAGCCGCGTAGATCGCAGCGCAGGAAATCACTGTTTCGGCAAAGAAAAATATTATAAGAACTCTGCAGATATCCCGTAATCCCCACCGTACCGCACCTACGGTCCGGGTTGCTATGATAGGATCTTTATACGCTGTTTTTTCATATAAAAATATCGCATCGATAGCTAATCCGAATATTACAAAAAACAGAAGCACCAAAAGCAGCAGCTGAAAAACGAGGTATATAACAGGGTTGGATGCGGCTTCTTCTATTATCTTCTGGTCGAATAAATCGGCTTTCTCCGCCGGTATATCCTTGTCGAATATCTTGGCCGGCCCGGTCGTATCAAAAATATTGTTCAGCGACGAAAATGAAAGGTTAGCGAGCATCGTAAAAGCCAGAAGAAGCACGTAAAGCTTCTCGCGCCTTACGAAGGCCGATATTTCACCGAATGATATATTTAATTTCATACGCTGTCCAGTCCAAAAAATTTTATGGCGTTTTCCGTCGTAATATCCGCTGTTTCTTTTTCTGACACGCCTTTTACGCCGGCTATTTCGCGGACGAGATGTTCAAGATACGAAGGTTCGTTTCTCCGGCCCCTGAAAACCTGCGGCGCTAAAAACGGTGCGTCAGTTTCAAGAAATAACCTGTTCAGCGGCACTTTTTCCAAAACAGTTCTTAACGCGCCCGCATTTTTGAAAGTTACATTCGCAGTAAAAGAGATATAGAGCCCGATATCCAGGCACTTATTAAGAAGGTTTTCGTCCCCGGAGAAGCAATGCATCACACCCTTAACCCCGCCGCCGGATTCTTCCTTTAATATAGCAATGGTATCGGCACTGGCCTCGCGATTATGAATAATAAGAGGAAGGTGTAATTCCGAGGCAAGCTTTATGAACTTCCTGAAAGAGGCCTGCTGCGCATCCTGCGGGGAATTATTTCTATAGTAATCGAGCCCGACTTCGCCTATGGCGACAACTTTTTTATCCTTCGCCATATCGCGCATTCTTAAAATGGTATTTTCCGTAACCGAACCGGCTTCGTGAGGGTGTACCCCTATAGAAGCAAAAACACCGTCGTATTCTTTGGAGAGCGCCAGTGACCTTTCGCTGCCTTCAATACTGGAACCAACGTTTATTATATATTTGACCCCTGCGGCACGGGCCCTTTTGACAACATCATCCCGGTCTTTATCAAAATCCTTAAAATCCAGATGGCAGTGGGTATCAATTAGCATCATTCCTTCGATTTTATCCTCGGAAAAAGCGGATTACCCTTATTAATTTTTAAGCCCGGCTCAACATGCGCCTTGCCGTCTTTTATATCGCTAAAAAGCGCTCTTTCTATGTCCCCTTTAAAGGCAAGCTGTTTCCACATCTCGCGGGCTGTAGACGGCATAAAGGGCGATACGGTTATAGTTATTATCCTGAGGCTCTCCAAAAGGTTATGTATTACACTTTTCAGTTCATCGTCTTTTTTCTCTTTAAAAAGCGTCCATGGTTTTGAGTCTTCAATATATTTATTGGCAGCATTAATCAATTCCCAGATGGCGCTAAGCGTACCGCTGAAATTGAGTTCGGCCATATTTGCTTTCATTGCATCCGGCAGGCCGTTTATTATCTCTCTGATTCCGGAAGCGCCTGCTGAGACGGATCCGGACTCCGGTCTTTCCGGAATAACACCGCCGAAATATTTCTCCACCATGGTGAGAGTTCTGTTGAGAAGGTTGCCCAGATCGTTGGCTAGATCTGAATCATGGCGCAGAACAATAGATTCCTCGTCGAACGAACCGTCAAGTCCGAATGGAATTTCCCTTAACAGAAAATACCTCAGCGTATCTTTGCCGTAAGCGGTTACAACGTAGTTCGGATCAACGATATTCCCTTTGGACTTGGACATCTTTTCGCCTTTAAATGTCCACCAGCCGTGCGCAAAGATAGTCTTCGGCATATCCAATTCAAGCGCTTTCAGCATAATCGGCCAGTATATCGCGTGATGCCTTATTATGTCTTTTGCCATTATATGAAAGTCGGCAGGCCATAGTGAATCGAATTTCTCTTTATCCCCGGGATATCCCGCAGCAGAGATATAATTTATAAGGGCGTCGAACCAGACATAAACGACATAATTTTTGTCAAAGGGTATTTCTATGCCCCAATTGAGCCTGTCCTTCGGCCTCGAGATACAAAGATCTATAAGTTCGTTATTTGCAATGAGTGCGGTGACTTCGTTTCTGCGCGAGGCAGGTTTTATGAAATCCGGATGGGATGCTATATAACTTTTAAGCCAATCGCCGTATTTGGATATTTTGAAGAAGTAGTTTTCCTCTTCTATTTTCTCGACGGGGCGCTTGCAGTCCGGGCAAAGGTCACCGTTCGTCTGAAAATCGGTCCAGAAAGTCTCACACGGCGTGCAGAAATAACCCTGATATTTCTTTTTATATATGTCACCCTTTTTGTTCAGTGTCTCCAGAATATATTTGACCGTATCTTCGTGAGTTCTATCCGTAGTTCTTATGAAAAAATCATACTTTATATCCAGGGCCTTCCACAGGTCCTTGAAATTTTTGTGGATATTATCGACGAATGCCTTCTCTTCGCCTTTTTTGTACCCTGCCTTCTCGCTGGCTTTTTCTATCTTCTCGCCGTGTTCATCCGTGCCGGTAAGAAAAAATACTTCTGTGCCCAAAAACCTATGAAATCTAGCTAAGGCATCTGCCGCTACCTGTGTGTAAGCGTGCCCTATATGAGGAGGCGCATTCACATAATAAAGCGGAGTTGTTATGTAGAATTTTTTGCTCATTTTTCACCGATAGTTTTCCGCTCTTTGGGCGATACGCTATCCCATGGTATCTCAACCTGTCTGCCGTCTTCCGCTTCGATTGTTATAGTCCTTTTAATGGCATTTACGTTGATAATTTTGCCTTTTGCGTCCTTGGTCTTTATCCTTTCCCCTTCATGGGGCAGGTCTTTCATCAGCTCTTTGTAACACTTGTGTTCATAGCTAAGACAGCACATTAATCTTCCGCATAAACCGGATATCTTCGTCGGATTCAAAGGAAGATTCTGGTCTTTGGCCATTTTTATGGTAACTGCATCGAAATCTTTCAGAAAAGAGGCGCAGCATAATACCCTGCCGCACGGCCCGAAGCCGCCCAAAAAACGGGCCTCGTCCCTGACGCCTATCTGCTTCAATTCTATCCGGGCCTTGAAAATCGCCGCCAGGTCTTTTATCAGTTCCCTGAAATCTACTCTGCCCTCGGCCGTAAAATAAAATACGATCCGTGACCTGTCAAAAGAATATTCAGCATCTATGAGTTTCATGGGAAGCTTGCGTTCTTTGATCTTCTGTTCGCAGGTACCTATTACTTCTTTTACTTTCTTCTTATTCTTCTCTATCTGGGCGAGATCCTGCGGAGTAGCTTCTCTTACGATTTTCCGCAGCGGCTCTTCTACCACTTCCGCATCGAGTATTATTTCCGGCTCGGCGACAACCACGCCGTAATCAATGCCTCTGTCCGCCTGTACTATTACGCAGGTATTGACGGCAGGCCTCAATCCCGAT
>JAQUMG010000022.1 GCA_028718265.1 Candidatus Omnitrophota bacterium | reverse complement strand
TTGACGGCCATCCGACCGATGAATTAGTCCGTAAATTACGGTCTATTATGAACCTTAAGGGGCCCATAATTTTACACGCCATAACAAAGAAGGGCAAAGGCTATAAGTATTCCGAAGCAGCGCCGTCCGATTTCCACGGCAGCTGCCCGTTTGATAAGGATTCCGGTGAAAAGCCGGAGATTTTTACAAAGAGAGACAGCTATACCCGTGCTTTTTCCGAGAAGATAATGGAGCTGGCGGAAAAGAATAAGAAAGTTGTGGCGGTGTCCGCGTCCATGCTGGCAGGTACTGGACTTGACAAGTTTGCACAAAAGTTTCCCGACAGGATATTCGATGTCGGCATAGCCGAAGCACATGCCGTTACATTCGCAGGCGCTTTGGCATGCGGCGGGTTCAAACCCTTTGTCGCTATATACTCTACTTTTTTGCAGCGCGCCTACGATGAGATAATTCACGACGTGTGCCTGCAGAATTTAGGAGTAGTTCTGTGCGTAGACAGAGCCGGGATAGTGGGCGAGGATGGCGCGACACATAACGGGATATTTGACATAGCATACCTGAGACATATTCCTAATATGATATTGGCCGCACCTAAGGATGCTAACGAATTGAAGGATATGATGGAACTGGCATTGGTTACGAACAAACCTTTCGGCATAAGGTATCCGAAAGGCGGGCAGCTTTTCGGGCTGGCCGGAAACATGCCGCAGTCAAAACTCGAAATAGGAAAATCCGAAGTGTTGAGAGACGGGAAACATCTGGTGATTATGGCGCTGGGAAGTATGGTCAGCGTGTCACTCAGGGCGGCTGAGATTCTGGATAAAGCCGGCATACATGCGGTGGTGGTAAATGCCCGGTTCGTCAAACCGCTCGACGGCGAACTTATAGAAGAGATGTCGAAAAAATTTAAAAAATTTGTCACCGTCGAAGAAGGCATCGTAAGCGGCGGCTTCGGAAGCGCCGTTCTGGAATTCATAGACAGGGAGAATATAAAAGGCATAGAGCTGAAAGCCATAGGCCTGCCGGATGAATTTATAGAGCACGGTAAACGCGAAGAACTCATGAGGAAATATAATCTTACGCCGGAAGGCATAGCTAATTTAGTGGCGAATGAAATGTTTGAAAGGCAGCTGCAATGGTAAGAGTCAGATTCGCACCAAGCCCCACGGGTTTTCTGCACATAGGAAGCGCAAGAAGCGCGCTTTTCAACTGGCTTTTTGCGCGCCATGAAAACGGAAAATTTCTGCTGAGAATCGAGGATACCGACAGAACCCGCTCCAAGGATGAATTTCTCACCGAGATTCTGGCAAGCCTTAAATGGCTGGGAATGGAATCCGACGAGATATTGGTGTATCAGTCGCAGCGGATAGAAACGTACCGCGATATTGCAGAAAAACTGCTCAAGGAAGATAAGGCTTATAAAGAGGATAGTGCGATACGCTTCCGCATGCCAGAGAAAAAAATCAGGTTTCACGATATATGCAGAGGCGATATAGAATTTGATTCCGAAGTACTGAAAGATGAAGTATTGATAAAATCCGATGGTTTCCCGACGTATAACTTTGCATGTGTTGTCGACGATGCTGGCATGAAGATAACTCACGTAGTCCGGGGAGACGATCACATATCGAATACACCGAAGCAGATAGCGATATATGAAGCGCTGGGGTTTTCTATCCCGAAATTTGCCCATATACCTCTGATTATGGGGCCGGATGGCGGGCGATTATCAAAACGGCATGGCGCGACCAGCATCATGGAATACAAAAATCAGGGTTATCTGGCGGAGGCACTGGTGAATTTCCTGGCGTTAATGGGGTGGTCGCCGGGCGATAACAGGGAGATACTATCATCGAAAGAACTTATAAAAGAATTCACACTTGAAAAAGTTAATAAAACGAGCGCCATATTCGGTATAGATAAACTGAACTGGCTTAACGGGCAATATATAAAGGAAAAGGACTCAAAGGAGCTTTTAGAACTTTTAGTACCGCACCTCAGGGAAAATCACATAATCGGCGAAGATTTTGATAGAGAAAAATTGCTCCGTCTGGTAGAATTATACAAAATCCGGATGAAGACATTGGCCGATTTCGCGGGGCACGTTAAGATATTCTATAGCGATAAGATTAACCGTGACCCGGAAGCGGTTAAGAAGCATCTCGAGAATGAAAAATCAAAGGCCAATCTCATTGAGTGGAAGAAAAGGCTGGCCGGTATAAAATCTTTTGATAATGTCAGTCTGGAAGAAAATTGCAGAAACACGGCAGCGGAATTACACATAAAACCTGCCGAATTGATACATCCCATGCGGGTTGCGATAAGCGGAACCACAACCGGCGCCGGCCTTTTTGAGATGATGGAAATTCTGGGCAAAGAGACTGTCTTTCGGCGTATTGATGAAGCGGCGGTACAAATTAATCGATGAATTGGCGGATAGTGTAACGGTAGCACCACAGACTCTGGATCTGTTAGTCTAGGTTCAAATCCTAGTCCGCCAACCACTTTATGGAAACACCCAAACCAACAACTAATTTTATACGTGAAATAATCGACCGGGACCTGGCTGCCGGCAAGCATGACCGGCGCGTCCATACCCGCTTCCCTCCGGAACCCAACGGATACCTTCATATCGGCCACGCCAAAAGCATATGCCTGAATTTCGGAATCGCGCGCGATTATAACGGGTTGTGTAATCTGCGTTTTGACGATACGAATCCGGAGACCGAGGATGTCGAGTACGTCGATTCCATCAAAGAAGATGTCCGCTGGCTCGGGTTCGAATGGGGTAACCGCCTCTATTACGCATCGGATTATTTTGAAAAATTATATGAATATGCAGTTGAGCTTATTAAAAGCGGTAAAGCCTTCGTATGCGATCAGCCTCTGGAAGAAATGAGAAAATACCGCGGGACTATCAGGGAGCCCGGAAAAGAAAGCCCGTACCGCAATCGCAGTATCGATGAAAATCTTGATTTATTTGCGCGCATGAGGAACGGCGAATTCGAAGAAGGCCGGAAAGTCCTCCGCGGCAAGATCGACATGGCCCACCCGAATTTATTGATGCGCGATCCCGTATTTTACAGGATCAGAAAGGCTGCGCATCACCGGACAGGTGACAAATGGTGCATTTACCCGACGTACGATTTTACTCATTGTATATGCGATTCCATCGAGGGGATAACGCATTCAATCTGTACCCTCGAATTTGATGTTCATCGTCAGCTATATGACTGGATTCTTGAAGAACTAGACGTTCACCATCCTCAGCAGATAGAATTTGCCCGGCTTAACCTCAGCCATACCATTTTGAGCAAACGTAAATTACTGGAACTTGTCGAGAAAAAACACGTCAGCGGCTGGGATGATCCGCGCATGCCGACGATTTCAGGATTAAGGCGGCGGGGCTATACGAGCGAGTCCATCAGAAGATTCTGCGACCGGATCGGTGTGGCAAAAGTTGACAGTATCGTCGATATGGTGCTCCTTGAAAACAGTATCCGCGAGGAGCTTAATAAAAAAGCGCCGCGTGTCATGGCAGTGCTGCACCCGGTCAAAGTAATAATCGACAATTACCCTGACGATAAAACCGAAGAATTCGATGCGGTGAACAATCCGGAAGATGCGGCGATGGGAACGAGAAAAGTACCTTTTTCACGCGAGCTGTACATTGAGGAAGATGATTTCCGCGAAACGCCGCCGAAACAATTTTTCCGTATGGCCCCGGACGCTGAGGTAAGGCTGCGTTATGCGTATATTGTGAAATGCGTCGGTGTTTCCAAAGATGAAAAAACCGGCGCGATAAAAGAAATACATTGTACATATGATCCCGAAACCCGCGGCGGCGATACGCCCGACGGCAGAAAAATCAAAGGCACGATTCATTGGGTATCCTGCCGCCACGCAGTAGAAACCGAAGCACGTCTATATGATACACTTTTTACAAAACGCGATCCGAATGATACGCCGGCTGGTGCCGATTTCACAGTTAATCTGAATCCTAATTCGCTGGAAATTGTCCGCTCGTGTTATGCCGAGCCGAGCCTTAAAAATGCGGTTCCCGGCAGTCATTACCAATTTGAAAGATTGGGATATTTCTTCGTTGACAGCATAAGCGAAAAAGACGGGAAGCCTGTTTTTAACCGCACCGTGACATTACGGGATACATGGGCTAAAATCGAGCGGAAGCTCTAGAATTCTTGCGTCTGACAAAGTTGATGGTATAATATAAAAGGCATTGCGTGGGTGGCGGAACTGGCATACGCGCTAGCTTGAGGAGCTAGTTCCTCACGGATTGCGGGTTCAAATCCCGCCCCGCGCACCACTAACAAAGTTGGTCTGCGGCGCCAAAAAGGAAGGTTTACTCTTTTTGCGCCTCCGACCCGCAGACGGGTAAATAGAGGCGGGGCTAGTGCCCAACTTTGTTTAAGGAGAAAACTTTTTTCTAAAAAGTTTTCTCCTTAATATTCCTCTTTCAAAAAGCAGACCCACCGAATCCCAAACATAGATGTTTGGGACTTTTTTTGTTGCATCCATATTGAGTTATGATATAATTAGTTATGAACATATGTTCATAACAAGGATCCGATATGCGCCCTAAGAAAACCCGATGGATAAGCTGTTTACCCGGCGAAAGATGTTTTAAGCCGCTTTGCAGGCCTTTGAATAAGCTGAAGAACGTTTGTTTAACCTTGGACGAATTCGAGGCAATAAGACTTGCCGATCTGGAAGGACTGCAACAAGTCGACGCGGCAAAAAAACTCAATATATCGCATTCCACATTTTCAAGAATCATATCCTCGGGCCGCAATAAGGTGGCCGACGGGCTGGTTAATATTAAAGCCATAAGAATCGAAGGCGGCTGTTGCAGGGTTACAAAGCGAGTAAAGCGATGAAAGAATGGAAAAAATTCCTATATATTGTGGCGGCATTTTTGGCATGCTTTTATCTGCCCATTGAAAACCTGCGTTTTACGAATGCGGTTTTTGAAGCGTTAGCTCTTGTCAAGTGGTATGCGCGGGAACACGTCCTGCTATGTCTTGTTCCTGCTTTTTTCATCGCGGGCGCAATTTCGGTATTTATCAGCCAGGCATCGGTGATGAAGTATTTCGGCGCCAAGGCGAATAAATTACTTTCCTACAGCGTTGCTTCGGTATCGGGGACTATTCTTGCAGTCTGCTCATGCACAGTCTTGCCCTTATTCTCTGGTATATATAAGAGAGGAGCCGGCCTTGGACCGGCGATTGCTTTCCTATATTCAGGGCCTGCTATAAATGTTCTTGCTATTATTCTTACTGCACGTATTCTTGGCTGGCAGCTTGGACTGGCAAGGGCGATAGGCGCGGTTATATTTAGCGTGGTTATTGGTCTATTAATGCACCTTATATTCTTAAAGGAAGAAAGAGCGCGCCACGCAAACGGCGATTTTACCCTCGGCGGGGTAAAAGAAACCCGTTCTTTAGGTAAAACGATTCTTTATTTCGCTTCAATGATAGTGTTCCTCGTTTTTGTTAACTGGGGCAAACCGCTTGAGGGTGACCATGGTATTTGGTCATTAATTTATCAGTATAAATGGTGGATCGCTGGGTTTTCGCTTGCGGGTTTAGTTATTATGCTTTTCAAATGGTTCAAGAAAGACGAGTTGAAAGAATGGGTTTCTGCTGCGTGGGGTTTTGCATTGCAAATCCTGCCACTTTTATTAGCGGGGGTGCTTGTATCGGGATTCTTGCTTGGCAGAGTCGGGCATGAAGGTATTATACCCTCAAGATTTGTCGAAATGCTTGTAGGGGGCAACTCCCTGCGGGCGAATTTCTTTTCGTCTATCGTTGCGGCGTTCATGTATTTTGCCACACTAACCGAGGTGCCTATTTTACAGGGTTTAATCGGTTCAGGTATGGGCAAGGGGCCCGCCTTGGCGCTGCTTTTAGCCGGGCCGGCTTTAAGTTTACCGAGTATGCTTGTATTACGTAGTGTTATGGGAACTAAAAAAACTGTTGTCTACGTGAGTCTGGTTGTTGTCATGGCGACCATATGCGGAATGATTTTCGGAGCGGTGGTTAAATAATAACAAAAGGCGGTATATGAAAAAGAAAATGCAGGAGATAAAGAAAATTGTCAAACAAGGTTATGCCAAGGTAGCGACGCAGAATATTTCTTGTTGTTCTACAAGTTCTTGTTGCGGAGGCATAAACCAGGCTAAAGATATAAGCAGGGCTGTTGGATATGGCGAGAAAGAGATGAGTACCGTTCCTGACGGGGCCAATCTTGGCCTGGGCTGCGGCAATCCGGTAGCCATCGCATCCTTAAAAGAAGGCGATGTGGTGCTTGATTTGGGTTCCGGCGCGGGATTTGATGCCTTTCTTGCCTCTCCAAGAGTCGGGAAAACCGGCAAGGTCATAGGTGTCGATATGACGCCGGAAATGGTTAAAAAAGCGCGCGCGAATGCCAAAAAAGGCGACTATACAAATGTCGAATTTAGGCTCGGCGAAATTGAGAAACTTCCCGTAGAAGACAATTCGGTTGATGTAATTATTTCGAACTGCGTTATTAATCTTTCCCCTGAGAAGCAAAGGGTTTTCGAGGAAGCTTTCAGAGTGCTTAAACCCGGAGGAAGGATTATGGTTTCGGACCTGGTTTTAGTTAAAGATTTGCCGGATATTGTAAAAGAATCCATCGAGGCTTATGTCGGCTGTCTTGCGGGAGCCAGTAAGAAAAACGATTATTTGAACTATATCAGGCTCGCGGGATTTCAGGATATCAAAGTGCTTGGCCAAACCGAGTATCCTATAGCCGCCATGGCCAATGATATTACCGCCCAGATAGTTAAAAATAATCCTGTTATTAAGGATAAGGACTTAAAGGATATCGAATGTTCAGTGGTAAGCGTCAAGGTTAGCGCGGTAAAAGCTAAAGGAGGGCACGATGCGATTTAAAAAAATATTAGTTCCTATTGATTTTTCGCATTTTTCCAAAAAGGCGCTGGAAACTGCCGTGGAGTTAGCGGAATGCTGTAACGGTAAAATTCACCTTTTGCATGTGGAAGAAGATATTTTTCACATGAACCAGATACACAAAATACATCCTCCTCTTGAGAATATCTGCGCGAAGTTCCACAAAGATTTTATTGTAGAGAAAAAGAGAAGTCTAGAGACGTTTAAATCTTACATCCCCCGCAAATTATTCGCCGGAGCAGTTATCAGGGAAGGGCATGCTTTTGTAGAAATAGTAAGATTCGCGAAAAGCAAGTGTATGGATTTGATTGTAATCTCCAGCCACGGCAGGAGCGAGTTGAGACATGCGTTTTTAGGATCTACTGCTGACAAGGTTTCCAGGAAAGCCGAATGCGCGGTACTTATCGTTAAGCATAAAAAATGCAAATTTTTACCGTTATAAAGGAGAAATAGGAAATGAAAATAGAAATATTGGGCATGGGCTGTCCCAAATGCAAAAAACTATACGAGAATGCGCAAGCCGCGGTGAAGGAATCAGGCGTTCAGGCAGAGATAATCAAAGTCGAGGATATACAGAAAATCATAGATTATGGGCTTATGGTAACTCCTGCAATTGTGATAGACGGCGAGATAAAAGCCGCGGGCAAGATCCCAACGCCGGATGAAATAAAGAAATGGATCTTGGCAAAGTAAAGGTGCGATAAATGGCGAAGAATTGGTATCCGATAATAGATTACACTAAATGCACCGGATGCATGCAATGTTATAATTTCTGTCCCCACGGGGTATTTGAGATAGGCCCGGACGGAAAATCGAAAATCGCGCATCCGGAAAACTGCGTAGAATTCTGCAAGGGGTGCGGTAAAATATGCGACCAGAAGGCGATAACATTTTTCGGCGATAAAAAAGGAGGCAAATAGAATGGCTAAGAAAGGCTTGATCCTTTGTGTCTGCCAGGGCACCTGCCCTTCATTTAATAAGATGGATACAATGGAGGTTTTGAATGCCATCCGCAGGGAGAAGCTCGTAGACTTTGTTTCCTTACATCCTCAGCTTTGCGCGGATGACGGCGATCAATATCTTAAGATTTTGCTGGATAACAAAGATATAGATAAGTTGTATGTTGCGGCATGCGACCCATTAATGCAGCAGAAAATGTTCCGCGATTCATTTGAGGCGGTGGGGTTTGATAGATCAAAACATATTGCTTTTGATATCAGGAATAAAACTACCGAAGAAGCGGTAACCGCTATAAAGGAAGTCATCAGAAATAATCCGTAACCAAGAGGAGTTAGAATGCGTAAGGTTTTCACGTTGTTTTTTATTTTATCGGTTTTTCTTTGCGGTAGCTTTGCTAATGCGCAGGATGCCGACAATAAACCAACCGGCCGTGTTATTGCGTACTATTTCCATGGCACGTTTCGCTGCCCTACCTGCTATAAGCTGGAGCAATATTCCAAGGAAGCGATAGAAATGAACTTCAAGGATGCTATTTCCGCAGGCAAGCTTGAACTTAAAGTTGTTAACGTAGAGGATAAGGGCAACGAACATTACACTCAAGACTACCAGCTTTACACCAAATCACTTGTTTTATCATTGATCAAAGGCGGTAAAGAAGCAAAATGGAAAAATCTCGATAAGATTTGGGAATATGTAGGTAACAAGCAAAAATTCATCGACTATGTTAAGGCCGGAGTCGCTGATTTCTTGGAGGAAGCCGAATGATAGAGATAGTCATAGGTTTTATATCGGCGTTATGGCTGGGCATATTGACTTCAATAAGCCCCTGCCCTTTAGCTACTAATGTAGCAGCCGTATCTTTTATTGCTAAAAAGATAACTCATCCTTTTTTTGTTTTACTCTCCGGCGTCGCCTATACGGCCGGAAGAATGATTTCTTATGCGGCACTCGGATTTATTCTCATCAATTCAATCCTGAGCGTTCCTCAAGTAGCGCAGTTTCTTCAAAAATATACGGCCAAAGCCATCGGCCCCATTCTGATTATTACCGGATTAATACTACTGGATGTAATTAAGATAAATTTGCCGAGAGTATCGCTTTTCCAGAAATATCACAATAAACTTGCTGAAGCAGGCGCCCCCGGAGCGTTTTTATTAGGAGCGATATTCGCGCTTGCCTTCTGCCCGATATCCGCAGCTCTTTTTTTCGGAAGCCTTATTCCGCTAGCGATCAATCATAAGCTCGGAGCAATCCTGCCGTTTATTTACGGGATCGGTACAGGGCTTCCGGTTTTAGTTTTTGCTGTTGCGATTGCCGCGGGAGTAACGTCATTAAGCCGCTGGTTTCATAGACTGACAAGATTAGAGCATCATACGCGAAAGATTACCGGCATAATTTTTGTTATCATCGGCGGTTATTATGCCGTGATCTTCATTCTGGCAATAAGGAGGCCGTAATGAGAGAAGGTATAGCTAAAAAATTGTCCTTTCTAGATCGTTTTTTAACTCTATGGATTTTCCTTGCCATGGCAATCGGAGTCGGAGCCGGATATTTATATCCGCAAATTGCCGGATTCTGGAATAAGTTTCAGGTAGGCACAACCAATATCCCTATCGCTATCGGCCTGATTCTTATGATGTATCCGCCACTGGCGAAGGTAAAGTATGAAGAGATGGGGGGTGTTTTCAAAAATGCCAAGATTCTTTCGCTGTCACTTATTCAGAACTGGATTATCGGCCCAATTTTAATGTTCCTGCTGGCAGTGATATTCTTGCGGAATTACCCGCAATATATGGTTGGCCTGATCATGATTGGCTTGGCGCGTTGCATTGCCATGGTCATTGTCTGGAATGACCTTGCCAGGGGCGATACTGAATATTGCGCAGGCCTGGTAGCTTTCAATTCTTTATTTCAAGTTATCTTCTATTCGGCTTACGCCTGGTTTTTTATTACCGTTCTTCCGCCATATTTTGGACTTAAGGGGACCGAGGTCAATATCAGCATTGTCCAGATTACTAATAGCGTCTTCATCTATCTCGGCATCCCTTTTCTCGCAGGAATTATTACACGCTTAACCTTTCTGAAACTAAAGAGTAAAAAATGGTATGAGGAAAAGTTTATACCGAGAATAAGCCCACTAACCCTGGTAGCGTTGCTATTTACCATCGCGGTCATGTTCTCGCTGAAGGGCGAATATATTATTAAGATACCGCTTGATGTGGTCAGAATCGCAATTCCGCTTTTGATTTATTTTGTGCTTATGTTTTTAGTTTCTTTTTACATGGGCAAAAGATCCGGCGCCGGATATGCAAAGACGGCAACGTTGGCGTTTACTGCGGCAAGCAATAATTTTGAGCTGGCGATTGCCGTCGCGGTGGCTGTGTTCGGGATTAACTCGGGCGCGGCTTTTGCTGCGGTTATCGGACCGTTGGTAGAAGTTCCGGTGTTAATCTCGCTTGTTAATGTCGCCTTGTATTTTAAAGGGAGATATTTTTAGAGGTTATATTTTAGCTAAAGCAAGAGCCGGTTTTTCCTTGAGGAAATATGACGCCTGCGGTATAATCGTTAGAATTATTACCGAAGGATAATCCCGATGAAATTCAGCAAAACCGCACAGCCGTCTTTACTCAAGACAATATTCCGTGCGCTGGAATACAGGAATTACCGTCTGTTTTTTATAGGCCAAGGCATATCTTTAATCGGTACCTGGATGCAGCAGATAGCGATGAGCTGGCTCGTATATCGTCTTACCGGTTCGGCGCTGATCCTCGGAATAGTCGGATTTTCAAGCCAGATTCCCGCTTTTCTTCTGAGCCCCTTTGCCGGTGTGCTCGCCGACAGGTGGAACCGCCACTCAATTCTTCTGGTTACCCAGACACTTGCGATGATTCAGGCTTTTATTCTGGCATATCTGGTGCTAACGCACACTGTAGCGGTCTGGCATATTATTGTTATGGGGATATTCCTCGGCGCGGTCAATTCGCTGGACATACCGGCGCGGCAATCTTTTGTAATAGACATGGTGGAGAAGAAAGAGACTCTGGGTAATGCCATTGCCCTGAATTCCATGATGTTTAACATGGCGAGGCTGGTCGGCCCGTCCATAGCCGGTATACTTATCGCCTTAACCGGCGAAGGTATGTGTTTTCTTATTAACGGCATAAGTTTTTTCGCCGTTATATGGTGTCTTTTGGCGATGAAACTTAAACCCAGAAAACAGAAGATGCAATATAAGAATGTTTTACACGGTTTAAGAGAAGGTTTTAATTACACATTCGGATTTATCCCCATAAGATTCATATTGATACTTCTGGGGATACTAAGCCTCATGGGGACATCTTACGTTGTGCTGATGCCGGTTTTTGCCAAAGAAGTTCTCGGTGGGGGCCCGAAAACACTGGGATTTTTAATGACTGCCGTCGGAGCCGGTGCTCTGATAGGCACTTTATATCTGGCATCGCGTAAAGGCATGTTAAAATTAGGCCCCATAATTCCGATTGCCTCGGCCATTTTCAGCGTAGGCATGATTGTGCTTTCGTTCTCCCGTACGTTATGGGTATCATTGCTTACATTGATAATAATCGGTTTCGGCTTGATGGTACAGATGGCGGCTAGCAACACTGTCCTGCAGACGATAGTCGACGATGATAAACGCGGCCGCGTTATGAGTTTTTATTCAATGGCATTTATGGGGATGACGCCCCTGGGAAGCCTTATAGCGGGATATCTGGCGAATAATATCGGTACCCCGGTCACCCTGATGATAAGCGGTTCATGCTGCGCCCTTGCCTCGCTCTTTTTCGCCGCAAAGATACCTTTATTAAAAAATATGGTACATCCCATATATGAGAGAATAAGAGTTGCCCCTGAAGTTGCAAAAGGCATGAACGCGGCCGCAGAACTTGCGGTACCGCCGGAAGATTAAGTTTGGAGGATAAAATGGAACGCATATATCTTACTCAGAAAAAATACGAAGAGCTGATGAAAACGCTGGAGAAGCTTAAAAAAGTCGACAGGCGCGAGATAGCTAAAGAGATAGGCATAGCGCGCGATAAAGGCGATATAAGCGAAAACGCCGAATATGACGCGGCCAAAGACAGGCAAGGGTTTATCGAGAAGCGGATAGCTGAGCTGGAAGATAAACTCACCCGCGTTGCTATAATAGAAAGCCTGAATATAGATACAACTAAAATAAATATAGGTGCAAAAGTCTATCTGGAAAATCCGAAGACAAAAGAAAAGATGACATATTATCTGGTCAGCACGGATGAGGCCGATTTTGCAAAAAATAAAATATCAATTACCTGTCCCGTAGGTAAAGGATTGATCGGCCATAAGGCAGGTGAGGTGATTAAGGTCCAGGTTCCCGCAGGCGCGTTGGAATATAAAATAGTAAAGTTTGAATATGGAGGAAATGAAGATTAGTAATTATAGTAGAGAAAATAGAAAGCTTGATTTTTCTCTATCAAATTAGTTTTTCCCTTGCGGTTTGGTGTTTTTGCAGGTATACTATGAAGTGCCATCAAAATAGGAGGCCATTATGGATGAAGGTTACAGGGGAGAGGAAAAAAGAAGGTTCTTCAGGTGCCACTATGAGAAATTCTTTAATTACAATACTGTAAATTTATCCAAAGATAAAAGATTCATGTCTTCGCTGGTCAGCGCCGTTGCCAGAAATTTAAGCGGTTCCGGCATGCTTTTCAGCACGACCGAGGCACCGCAACTTTCCAGCTTATTGGTTTTAGATCTCGATTACCAGACCGCAAGAGTCTGTGAAGAGATAGAAAAAAACGCCCTGATAGTTAATAACCGCGTCCTCGGCAAAGTAGTAAGGATAGAGGAAAAAGACAGCGGCATATATGACGTCGGCGTGGCTTTTGTGACAAAATCAGATCGCCTTCCCAGGGATATCCAGACCCTGATACAAACCCCCAAGTAAAAATGGGACGTTTCGGGTTGTTTGTCAAAAAAATAACCGGCAAAAATTTCAAAAAATACGGCTGGGTTATAGAATATACCGGAAAACGTCCCAAAGATAAGAACGCAAACCTTTTTCGCATAATCCTCAGGGAAAATAAAAAAATAGGCTGGAGAATAGCGTATCTTGTACTAAGAGACAAGGTGATAAGCAGGCTTGAACAACATCCGGACTCTTTTGAGAGTTTTGAGCCTGTGCGCGGCAGGAGCATTATTTATCTGTCAGCCAGCAAGACGTCCAAAATAGAACGCTTCTATTTAGACAGACCTGTTATATTGAAAAAAGGCATATGGCACGGTGTCATAACCCTGACGCCGGAAGCCGAAATAAAAATAACGGAAAATGCCGAAGTCAAATGCATCTTCCGGCCTTTACATTTGTCCCCATAAATGATATAATCCAACCAAATATGTATCTTATATTAATTTTTATTACTGTATTGATGAGCATCGCGGTCGGTTGGTCGATCGGCGCGAACGATGCTGCCAACTCAATGGGTACGGCTGTCGGCTCGCGCGTGTTGACTTTAAAGCAGGCCATTGTTTTAATAGCTATCTTCGGTTTTTTGGGAGCATTTCTTCAGGGCGGCCATGTATCTGCGACAATAGGCAAAGGCATTGTGCCTATTGACAAGCTGGACAAGACCGTCGGATTGTATTTAGCGCTGGTAGCTTCTTTCGCTGCATGTGTCTGGGTAGTTTTGGCAACGTATTGGAAGATGCCCATCTCGACCAGTCACTCTATAGTCGGCGCGGTCGCCGGCGCAGGACTGGCCATCGGCGCGCCGGTGAAATGGAAAGTGCTTTTTGATATATTTGCCTGCTGGATTTTTACTCCTCTGGGTGCCGCTATTTTAGGGTATATCTTCTACAGGGCTTTTCAGAATTCGTTTTACCGCATCGTTCAGCGAAAATACCTGAAAACTACTTTTACGGTCTTGATAATTATCAGCGGCTGTTATGTAGCTTATACGTGGGGCGCTAATGATGTCGCAAATTCCATAGGCGTAATTGTCGGAGCAGGCATACTTCCGACGAATGTAGCAATTATTTTGGGAGGTGCCGCGATAGTCCTGGGCATCGTAACGTGGGGATATAAGGTAATAGAGACAATAGGTTCCGAAATAACCCATCTTTTACCCATCATGGCGTTTTCCGCACAGTTTGCCAGCGCGATCAATGTACACGTCTACACAGTTTTCGGAATACCGGTTTCCACGAGCCATTCAATAGTCGGCGCTATTTTCGGGGTGGGCCTGGTGAGGGGTATGCATGTCCTGAATATGCGCATCGCAAAAGATATGATCTTGTGCTGGCTGGCCACTCCTTTTATTTCGGGAATCGTAAGTTTTTTG
>JAQUMG010000021.1 GCA_028718265.1 Candidatus Omnitrophota bacterium | reverse complement strand
ACCTGAACGGCAAATTGATAATCGATCATATCAATCCAATAAAACGGTTTCAACTGTTAAGAAAGAACGGTTACCTAAAAAAGTAATAATAAATTATGTGCGTGGAGGGTATATGTCCAACATCGGATTCGGCGAAATAATAGTAATTCTTCTTATTGTCCTTATTCTTTTCGGGGCTTCCAAGCTGCCGGAAATAGGCAAATCGCTCGGCAGGGCGATATATGAATTCAAAAAAGCAATGAAAGACGCCGGCGAAGACGACAATAAAACAAACGCAAAAAAAGATTAATACTTTTAATGGACGGTAAAACATTTCCATTTGTGACGCACCTCGAAGAGCTCAGAAGGCGAATAATACATTGTATCCTTGCCGTAACTTTAACAAGCGTAATCGCATATCTCTATAAAGAAAAAATACTGCTTTTCCTGATTGACCCGATCGGAAAAGTTTTTTTTCTTACACTCACCGAAGCATTCATATCATATTTAAAAATATCCGTCATCTCCGGCGTTCTTTTGGCATCTCCGTACCTGATTTACCAGATATGGGCATTTACGTGGTCCGCTTTTCATCCGGCTGAAAAACAATACATAGTTATTTACGGCATTCTAAGCCTTGTGCTGTTTTTGTGCGGCATCATATTTGCGTATGCCGCGGGGCTTTCCATCGCCGTAAATTTCTTTCTGGGTTTTGCCAAAGATTATCTGGTTCCGATGATATCAGTAAACCAGTATATAAATTTCTGCCTGATTTTTATACTGACATTCGGTTTATTATTTGAAGTTCCGCTGATAATCATTTTTATGACCAGTACCGGTTTTGTCAAAATCGAACAGGTTGCCGCAAAACGAAAGCATATCATCCTGGCTATTTTCATAATAGCCGCTGTTGTTACGCCCGGTCCGGATGTTTTCACACAATTTCTTGTTGCAATCCTGCTGTATCTGCTATTTGAGGGCAGCGTACTGGTGGCACGAATATTAAAAATGCTCAAGCGTAATAATAGCGTGTGATCTTGCTTTAAATTTTGCTATGCATTTTACGTTTCCTATGATACAATTAGGTCATTATGGAACTATCTCAAAAAGCAAATTATAAACTGATATTATTCTTTGTGGTCAGCCTTGCCAGCCTCTTAATTTTCTATTTTGTAGAGGACAAAGAGATCTTCATAAATTTCTTTTTTCTGCCGACGCTCCTTGCCGGTTATGCCTATGAGGCTAAGGGCGGAGTTATTACTGCCGTAGTCGCCGTCATATTTGTAAGCATAATAGCATTTATGAGCTTTGATAATTATGCAGAATTTATTACAAGGAGGGTGCTTCTCTGGGGTTGTTTCTTGATAATTTCCGGATATATCATAGGGACTTTGACTGAAAAAATAAACGCCATATACCTCGGTACGATAAGTACTCTTGCGCTTGCCATGGAATCGCGCGACCCTTACACATACGGTCATTCTTCGCGAGTCGCTGAAATTGCCGTGCGCATCGCGCGAAAACTGGGTTTATCAAAACACGAACAGAACCTCATCAGAACGGCGGGTGTGCTTCACGATATCGGCAAATTCGGAATCAGGGAAGACATTTTGCGCAAAAAGGAGCCGCTGACAAGCGAAGAATATGACCATATACGGCAGCATCCTTTGATAGGGGCCAGCATATTAAGTCCAATCAAGCTGTTAAAAAATATCATTCCGTATATCTACTATCACCATGAACATGTCGACGGGACCGGCTATTTGCATAAGACGGGCTCGGAAATACCTCTTGCCGCACGTATATTGTCCGTTGCTGACGCCTACGACGCCATGACTACCGACCGCCCGTACAGAAACGCGCTTAAACGGGAAGAGATATTAAAAATATTTAACGACGAAAAAGGCAAGCAGTTTGACAAAAATGTCGTAGATGCGCTTCTGTCTTTGACGAATAATCTAAGCATAAATATCGAGACGACTGCGGCAGGATATCTTACGGGAAGGCCATAATTATTTAACCGGTACAATGAGTAAAATATGTTAATTGAAAAAATCGAAGCAGATCTAAAATCGGCTCTCAAACAAAAAGACACTTTGCGTACATCCGTTCTGAGGCTGCTGAAAGCCGCTATAACAAATAAACTGGTAGAAAAAAATTCGAAAGAGATTGACGATAGCGAAATAATTTCATTGATACGAAAAGATGCGGCGCGGCATCAGGATTCCATCACACAATTCCGAAACGGCAAGAGAGATGACCTGGCTGCAAAAGAAGCGGCAGAACTGGAAATTCTGAAATCATATCTCCCGAAAGAACCCTCACAGGAAGAAATAAAATCTGTCGTTAAAAATGTTATCGTGGAAATAAATGCAAGCGGCAAGAAAGACTTCGGCAAGGTTATTAAAGCATCTATGGAAAAGCTTAAAAACTCCTGTGATGGAAAAGTTTTGAGTTCTATAGTCAGTGAACTGTTAGGAACTTCCTAACCGAGTCTATTAATAACCTGAATAATTCATACATTTTAGTTGATTTCTGCTGTTACGTAATATATACTATGTATCAAATAGATGGCGTTGGTGTCGTAAAATTAAATATATAACGGAGGTGAAATAATGAGAAGGGCAATGGCATTAGCATTATTTGCAATTTTTGTACTTGGAGTGATGATTCCCATCCGCACAAACGAAGGCAAATCTCATTTCTTTCCGGCAATAAAAGAGTTTTTCCATTATTCGTCGGGAGATTCGAAGCCTGTTGTAAAGGAAACTCCTACAAAATTTGAAGAGACGATGAAAAAACAAATAAAGTACCCTGAAACAAAAGCCGAAACAAAATAAATGGCCTCTAAGGGTAAAAAGAAATAAAGCACGTTTAATCCAAAAAAAGTCATATACGGCTTGTGCGAAGAGCGGATATGACTTTTTTTCTAAGCCCCGGCAATTTTTATAAAGCTAAATGGACATACGAATCCGCGAAGCACACAATATTAGCATAGTCGATATAGACGGGCAGATAGATATTAATGCATCCGAGATAATCGAGGCTGTCGGTTGGCTGATAAAAAATAAAAAGAAAGATATTTTGCTGAATTTTGATAAAGTAAATATGGTCGACTATAGCGGCATATCCATACTTGCCATAGCTTATAAGAATGTAACGAACCATAAGGGAAAAATGAAATTCTGCAATGTACCGCTTCATATAGAAGAACTTTTCAAGCTGGTGAGGCTGGATTCTATATTTGAGATATATAAAGACGAGGATACTGCCGTAAATACGTTTTCCCATACCGAATCACCCCTGGATTACGCATTACTCAGAAGACGCTTTAAGCGATTAGACGTTCACGTCGAGGCTGAATTTTGCGCCAAGAGTGGCCCCGGCAAGATATGGCACACCGGTAAAATACTTAACATAAGCGGCGAAGGGTTTTTTATAAACACGAAAAATGTGCTACCGCTCGGGACTCCCGTAACTTTAAAACTGAATATATTCGACGGCGAAATACTGGAGACTGAGGGAATAGTAATCTGGCTAGCCGATAAAAGTCTTCAGCTGCAATCTTATCCCGGTATGGGCATTTATTTTAAAAATATGCGCAAAGCCGCACAGGATAAACTAATGACATTCATAAATAAACAGATAACCAGCCGCAGCACGGACATATAAAATGATAGAAAAAAGAAAATACGCCCGCTTAAACATAGACGCCAATGTAAAATACAAAATCATAGGCCAACGCCAAAAAGATGCAGAATTCGCCAAGTGCGATAACATGAGTCCCGAAGGCTTGTGCCTCATATTTCAAAATGCAGCTAATCTTAAAATCGGCACAAAATTGGATATCGAAATAACGATAAAAGACTGCAAGCCCTTTCATTTAACCGGAGAAATAATCTGGCTGGAAGATATAAATGATAACGTGCAAGGGGATACGGGCAAGGTGAGAGTTGGCGTAAAAATTTCAGAAATTGCCGAGGATGATGAAAACCGATTTTTACTGCATCTGTGCGACCGCATGGTGCAAAGGCTTAATAAGGACTATCTGCCCCCAAAATCATAATTATGCATACCCAAGAAAAAATCAGCATAATAGGTAATGAACTTTCATGCGCGGACCCATCCTGCAAAGAGAAGGCTCTGAGCCTCTCGCGATTCTGCTGGAAACATACTGCAGATAAATCCCAATATACGGACAAGCTGAAGAATTTTCTCACTAACGGCAGCGGCGAAAATTTTATTTTGAAAAAAGTTGTCCTTCAGAATTCCGAATTAATAAAAGTTAACTTGAAGAACGCGGATTTATCACAAGCTGATTTTAAAAATACGAACCTTTTTTATTCCGACATAAGTAATGCTAATCTTATCGGGTGCAACCTTGAAGGTGCTGATTTAACGGGTATAGACCTTAAATACAGCGATCTGACGCGGGCAAATATGAAAAGGGCCCGTCTCTGGCATGCAGATTTATCGTATTCCAATACCTCGGAAGCAGATTTACGGGAAGCAGATTTGTGGAAATGCCGGCTATATTCGGCGCGTCTATGGCATACAGAATTAAGAGACGTTAAATCGCTTACTATGCATAATTTCGCGCGCCCCACGCGCAGTTTTCTGTCTAAAGTCGATGAAAAGATAGATGAAAAAGGAGTACTGTCTGCCGAGGAATCTTACCGCGATCTTAAGAAATATTTTACGGAAAATGGCCGCTACCAAGATGCTAGTTGGGCTTCTTTTAAAGAAAAAATAATGGAAAAATGTTGGCTCATAAAAAATAAAAATCTTGCATATCTGCCACATGCCATCATGGGAATGCTATGCGGTTACGGAGAAAAGCCCAACAGAATAGTCGTATCGTCATTGGCTATTCTTGTGTTTTATGGAATTGGATACTATTTACTCAAGGCGATTACTCCTTCGTATACCGCCGCGGGAAATTATTCGCTGGCCGATTGCATTTACTACAGCATTATTACTTTTACGACTCTCGGTTATGGCGACTTTATTCCGAAGGAAAATATTTATTACCGGTTACTTGCCGGTTCCGAGGCCTTTATAGGCGCATTCATGATGGGACTTTTTGTCTTTACTCTTTCGAGGAAGTATTCCGCAAGATGAAAAAAATATTATTTATTACAATACTGATGTCGCTGGTGTTTACTATGAGCTATGTTCATTGTTACGACTGGCTCGATGAGGATTTTATTTCACCTATTAGATATAAGGGCAGTCTCCCGATACGAAATGACGATCATGGCAAGGGTCATTTCGGCGCACCGCGAAGAGGCGGCAGGAGTCATCGCGGCCTGGACATATATGCGCCGTTATATACGGACGTAATGGCTTCAAAAAGCGGAATAGCCAAGGTTGGTTTTGTCAAAAATGGAATGGGGAAATATGTGATCATCCGCCACGCCAATGGTTGCGCTACTTTATACGGCCATCTTTCTAGAATTCGTGTTAAGAATAATCAAAGGGTGCGGCAGGGAGCCATAATCGGCCATGTCGGCAAAACAGGCAACGCTAAGTACAAAAACATAGATCCTCACTTACATTTCGAAATAAGAAAAAGCGGGAGATGCGTTGATCCGCTATTGTTTATAGGGTAATACACAATATAGCGCATAATATCATTGTGTTTAGAAGCAGTCCGTGTTATAATTAACTGAGTTTGGCCCAAGGGGAAAAATTGAGCAAGATAGTAGACCTTTTAACCTACAAGAAAAGCACATCTGCTAAAAAGGGGTATGAGGACACATTCTCTCCGAAGATCCTGTCTGAAAATTTTAATACCGACATTAAAGATAAAATAGCCAGTACGTACATACTTAATTCTCTCGGCAAATCCGAAAACCTGAAAAAAGATACGATTAAGAATCAGCATCCTCATCCAAATCAAACGGCGCACCTCAGCGCAAGAGTTTTTCATCTCTTTCCGTGGCTGATATCTTTCATGGCCGTTCTATTACTCCTCGTCAATATCGCATATAGAGGTAAAATAAATATCAGGATAGAGGTGCTGGGCGGCGATGCCGGTAAGATGGTTTCCGATACTGCGAAAAATGCCTCCCCTCAAACAAATTTAACCATGGCGAGTAGAAGTAAGGATCCGGTATATATTCCGGATTTTTTGATTTCAAGCGGCCAAATAAATAATCAGGTCATAAAAAAAATAGGATTTTACGGAGCTGCCTTGAGGGACAGTAAAATAATGGGGGATGGGGTCTATCTGATAAATGACGGAACGGCCGGTTGGGCGAGCGCCGGTTTTGATTTACTTGAACCGATGGATCTCGCAAATGATTCTTTGGAATTTTTTGCAAAAGGACTGAGCGGTCACGAAAGCCTGGAACTAATATTACGCGATTCGGATAATAACTCCTACCTGCCCCAGGCGCATAACCTGGTTTTTAATAAAAACATGGGCAGTGAGTGGCAATTTGTATCCGTTCCATTTGGCGCATTTAAAGGATACTATAACCCCAGACGTATAAATCATATTGGATTCGAATTCGGCACGCAGACGACTTATAACGATTCGGGAGCTTCGATCTATATAAAAAATATAAAAATTGTGAAAAAATAGGAGGGCTTCATGAGAGTAATTGCCATCGCAAATCAGAAGGGTGGCTGCGGCAAGACCACTACGGCTATCAATTTAGCCTCAATGCTTGCTAGTAAAAATTATAAGGTCCTTGTCATTGATTTAGATCCCCAGGCAAATGCATCGTTTGGTTTAGGTATAAAAACAGATCAAATCGAGCGTTCCGTATACAATGTATTCACTACAGTCAGCACTAAGCATAAGAAGATTTCGGAAGTCATCCTTCATCTATGGGAAAATTTCGACCTCGTCCCAGGGCACATACTTTTAAGCACCATAGAACAAGAGCTGAGAAATGAAGAAGACGCCATATCGATAATATACAAAGCTCTTGACTCGCTGGAGATTAGCTATGATTTTGTCATAATAGACTGCCCGCCAAGTCTTGGGTTCCTTACGTTTAATGCGCTAAGAGCTGCTCATGAATTAATAGTACCCGTACAGTGCTGCGCATTATCGCTGATGGGTGTGGGAAAATTAATAAATATGGTGGAGCTCATACAATTGAAATTGCAGCGCTCTCCGAGAGTAAAAGGGCTGGTCTGCATGTACGATAAGCGCACAAACTATTCCAAAAAGATGTACCAAGAAATAAAAAGGTATTTCAAGGATAACCTGCACAATACAGTAATCAGGATAAACGTTACTCTCCGTGAAGCAGCTGACCAGGGAATGCCCATAATAAAATTAAACAAGCACGCAGCCGGAGCGGAAGATTACATGGCTCTGGCAGACGAAGTAATCATAGACAGCAGAAAACTATTTCTTGACGATTTCTATAAAGAAGCTGAGGGTTTTATGGAAAAAATGCGTGACACCCTCAAGGTGCAAACATTTTCCATACCGGCACCGGGAGCCAGGGATGTATACATAGTAGGTGATTTTAACGGCTGGAGGGCTGACGATTCCAGCCGCCTTGAACAATTACCCGGCGGAACATGGGAAAAGAGAATAGCATTAAAACCGGGAAACTATAAATATAAATTTATCGTTGATGGCGAGTGGTGCCATGATCCCGGCAATGCTAAATCTATCACAAATAGCTTCGGCGGTTTTGATTCCGTATTATCTATCATTTAGGAGAAACGCCTAATATGCGATGTTCCTTCTTAACGGCAATTCTCCTAATAACTTTTTTCGCTTCCTCTCCTTATGCCGATGATAGCGGGCTAAAAGTTCTATTTTCGCCGCAAGACGAATGCGGAAGAGAGATACTAGAAAGGCTAAACTCGGCGGAAAAATCAATAGAACTCGCCATGTATCAGCTAACCTCCAGAACGCTTTCTAATGCCCTGGCATCGGCTGCGCGGCGCGGCGTAACAGTAAGAGTGTTTCTAGACGGTGAAAATGCCGAAGAGTACTACTCTAAGGCCGATTTCCTGAAAAAAAACGGCGTTCTTGTAAAAACGGAGAAGGGCGACGGATTGATGCATAACAAGTTTTGCGTAATTGACGGCAAGACTGTTGTCAGCGGTTCTTATAACTGGACTGTCAGCGCCGATCTGAAGAACGACGAAAATGTAATTATTATCGAATCTGATAAGATTGCAAATATATACAGAAGACAATTTGACAAATATTGGCAGGGAACGTATCCCGATGTAGCGTATTATACGGATAAAAACCATCTAACAAAAGTATCTAATCCCGGTAATAATGATACGCAATAAATTAAGACTAGCTTTATCTTATTCTATACTTGTAGCCATCGCGATGACTCCTCTCATTATACGAGCGGACCAGGCTGATGTGTTATATAAAGAAGGGCTGGAACTGGAAGAGGAAGGGAAAAGAGACTTTGCCGTCTTTAAATATTTTACCATCACCCGAAACTACCCGCGCAGCAAATGGGCGGATGAGGCGCTTTTTAAAATAGCCGAGTTTTATTACGAACACAGGGACTATTTTAATGCGAAAGACAGCTTTGAGCGGCTGATAACGCAGTATCCGCAAAGCAGTTTCGTAACCGAGAGCAAAAAATATCTTGAAAATATATCTGCCATGTCTAAAAAAAGCGGCGCCGGGAATGATATAAAAAACATAATCAGCAACATTGAAAATTTAAGGAATGAGCAAAGATGGGACGATATAATAGCCGAGTGCGATAAGCTATCCGCACTTGAACCGCTTCCGGCAGAATACAAGAGAAAAATGGTGGAATATTATAAGCTGTGCGGAGATGCCTATATAACGAACGAGGAGCTGGGAAAAGCTAAGGTAACATATGAAAAAATAATAAAGATCGTTCCTGATGATATCGAAGTTTTAAACAAGCTTTATGAAATAAACAAGTTATTGACAACGCCCGCGGAATAGAAAGCAAACAAAAGAAATGAAAGAGATCATAATTTACGGAAGAGGAGGACAGGGCGCAGTAGTGGCTTCAAGATTACTAGCGATAGCAGCCTTTAAAGAAGGCAGGTATGTCCAATCGTTTCCATTTTTTGGCGTCGAGCGCAGGGGGGCACCGGTAGCGGCGTATACCCGAATAAGCGATACTACCATCAGAAAGAGAACCCCTATCAATGAACCGGATTACGTTATAATCCTGGATCCCACTCTCATTGAAAGCATCGATATAACAAAAGGGTTAAAAAAGGGCGGTGGCATCATAATAAATACCAGGTCACCCAAAACCAGCTTTAAGTTCGGAAAAAACTTTAATGCCTGCGTATTTGACGCCGCAAAGATAGCTATCAAGCATAAACTTGGCTCTGAAAGCGCGCCGATAGTCAATACAGCGATACTTGGTACTTTCTCCAAATTTACAAACGAAGTCGGAATATCTGCGCTATTGGAATCTATTAAAGAAAATGTATCAACCAAAACCAAAGACAATATCGATGCAGCGAAAGAAGCGTATGAAAACACGATCAGCTAAAACCGCAAAAGCGAAGCATATCAAATTCAGGAAAGCTTCTGACCTTCCTCCATCCGCAATGTCATTAGCTAATACGCGTTATAACAAAACAGGGAAATGGCGTTCTATAAGGCCGGTTATAGATTATTCAAAGTGCACCTCCTGCATGATATGCTGGAAATTTTGCCCTGATGTGGCGATAGTAATAAAAGATGAAAAGCCGTTTATAGATCTGGACTATTGCAAAGGCTGCGCAATATGCATAGAGGAGTGTCCGGCCAGAGCCATCAAAATAGAAGAGGAGAAGAAGTAGCATTCTTCGTCGTAAATAAATGAAAAAAGTCATAACAGGTAATCATGCTGTATCATTTGGCGCTAAATTAGCACGCGTAGAGGTAATAGCGGCATATCCTATTACACCTCAAACAGAAATCGTTGAAAAACTTTCGGAAATGGTGACTGAAGGCGAATTAAGGGCCAAATTCATTAAAGTTGAATCGGAGCATTCTGCCATGGCTGCCTGCATAGGGGCATCGGCTACCGGAGCCCGTTCTTTTACTGCTACGTCGTCGCAGGGATTAGCCCTGATGCACGAAATGCTCCATTGGGCAACCGGTGCGCGATTACCCGTAGTAATGGCCAATGTAAACAGGACGCTGGGCCCGCCATGGAATATATGGAGTGAACAAACCGACAGCCTCGCTCAGCGGGATACGGGATGGCTGCAATTTTATTGCGAAAATAACCAAGAGATACTCGATACAACTATTCAGGCATTTAAGATATGCGAAAAGATATCTTTGCCGGGGATGATATCCCTTGACGCTTTTTATCATTCCCATACAAGCGAACCCGTCGACATTCCCGCGCAAGAAGATATAGATAAATTCTTGCCGCGATACAACCCTAAGTATAAATTAGACACAAAAGAACCGCATGCCTTTGGCGGGCTTACAAGTCCGGAATGGTACTACGAATTGCGATATAAAATACATGACGCGATGATAAACGGCCTGGATGTAATAAAAGAGGTGGGTGACGAATATGCCAAAATTACCGGCAGGCAATACGGCCTGATAGAAGAATATAAAACAAGCGGGGCAGAGCAATTATTGATCAGTGCCGGGGCTATCTCGCAAACAGCAAAAGATGTTGTTGATACCTTAAGAAAGAAGAACAAAAAAATAGGCTTAGCGCGAATCCGTACATTCAGGCCGTTTCCAAAGGAAGAGCTAAGGAAGATTATCAAAAAAGTAAAAGTAGCGGGAGTTATCGACAGGGATATATCGTTTGGGAACGAAGGAATATTCTTTCAGGAAGTTAAGTCGGCCATTTACAATGAAAAATCCCGTCCTCCGATTTACGGATTCATAGCCGGTTTGGGCGGAAGAGACGTTACCAGTGAGGATATAACCAAAATTGCCGAAGATATGTCTAAGAGACTTTATAAAAACGAAATGGTGTGGGTGGGGGCAAAGATATGAGACTGAGCATTCCTGAAACAGAGATAATGTCGCCCGGCCATGTCGCCTGTCAGGGGTGCGGCGCTACGCTGGCTTTCCGATACGCTTTGAAAGCATTGGGAAAAGAAACAATAGTCGTAATTCCGGCATGTTGCTGGTCGGTAATAGACGGGCCTTTTCCGTATTCGTCGGCCGGTGTACCGGTTTTTCATACCGCCTTTGAAACGGCAGCATCTACGGCATCAGGCATAAGAGCGGCATTGGATATAAAAGAAATATCGGATGTATCGGTACTGGCATGGGCAGGGGATGGCGGGACAATGGACATAGGCATCCAGGCGCTATCAGGAGCCGTGGAGAGGGGAGAGGACATAATATACGTGTGCTATGACAATGAGGCCTATATGAATACAGGCATACAGCGAAGCTCATCCACTCCTCCCGGAGCATGGACCACAACCACACCCGTAAAAAAATTTAAAACCGGTCCAAAGAAGAATATGGTGGAAATAATGGCCGCTCATAAAATCCCGTACACGGCAACCGCCAACATAGCATTTCCGGAAGATTTCATAGCAAAGCTGAGAAAAGCAAAAATGATAAAGGGACCAAAATTTATTCAGATAATATCACCATGCCCGGCCGGATGGAAATTTCCATCACAGTTAACGATAAAATTGGCAAAACTTTCTTTTGAAGCATGCGTGTTTCCGCTTTACGAAATAGAAAACGGGCGCTATAATGTTAAAAAACCGGTTAAAAAGAAGGACGTCCGAGAATACCTTACTCTTCAAGGGAGATTTAAGCACCTTGACGACGGCATGATGAACACAATACAAAAAAGTATAGACGCGGAGTGGGGGGTACTTTTAAAAAAGGAGGCCGCCTCCAATGAAGAAGATCTCAGGACTGATACACCGTAATAATTATGGTTTCACGCTGATGGAGATGATGATTGTAGCGGTTATCATAGGAATACTCTGCGCCATAGCAATTCCAAATTTCATAACAGTGCGCAATAACACCTATCGCGATGCGTGCATAACCAACTTAAGGCGGATAGTTGCTGCCAAGGAGCACTGGGCTATGGAAACCGGTGCGGCAGATACCGATACGCCGACTGCGGTTCAGCTGGATCCTTATATAAAAGACGGCACAACATCTCTTGTGTGCCCTGTGGACGCAAGCAAGACTTTTTCCACCAGCTATAACATTAATTCGATAGCGACGAACCCGGCATGCAAGATACAACCCGCTACTCATGTGTTACCGTAGCGCGAGGCAAGATATGTATTATCCGAAAAAAAATACCGGTATGACCCTTGTTGAAGTAATAACTTCTTTAATGCTCATAACCCTGGTAATAGGCGGTTTTCTGGGTTTACTACTTGAAAATATCAAAGCCGGCGAAACCATTGATTATAATTACGTCGCGATAAATATCGCGAAAAGCAGGATGGACAGAATCCGGGAATTAAGAAGAGATAAGGGGTTCAGCTACTTATCTACGGCTACGGAAAATGATACGACAGTGGACAGGAACGGCCTGCCCGACGTAAATGGAGATTTTACAAGAACTACTGCTATAAGCACCAGCTTTGCGGGAAAACCGAATCTTACTAAGGTAACCGTAACGGTAAAATATAAGCGGCTGGGTGATGTCAGTACTACCACCATAACACTCACTTCTCTTATTTCACCCTACATTTAGGCGAGAGCTTTATGCAAAAAAGGATAAACGAGCGCGGAATAACGATGGCTGAATTGCTGGTAGCCGCTTCCATATCTATTATTGTCATAGGTGCGGCTTTTGCGCTATGGCTCATGACGCAAGGGGCATGGGTAAACGAACGCGTTAAAAGCAGCCTGCTTCAGGATCTGCAGATTTCGCTTGAAAGAATAAAAAGAGAGATGCAGCTAAGCGACGGGGGAAAGATAGTTTTTCATACCGCGGGCGACGGTACTTACAACGCCGTAAGCTTCCCGCTGGCACTAGATGACGGCCGAAGCAATACAGGATACAGCGCCATTCAAAACGGAGACGGATTTATTGAGCCGGATTCGTCCACGTTGGATCCTACAACAGGGGTATCGAAAATATTTTGGGATCAAACCATCATATATCACATATATCAAAACGGTAGTACGTATGAGCTTCGCAGGACTTTATTTTACCCCCGCGACAATTCGCTGACTACCGCACAACGTCAGCAGCAAATTGACAAGGTCGTTACTCTGGGCACGGGTAATGATGCCTCCGTGGCAGAGTTTGGAAGCTGGCAAAGCACAAGAACATTATTAAAGGCAAAAACCGTATCTCTTGACGTATCGCCGCAGTTAAGAGAGTTTGACGGCTATAATCCCATAACGACAAAAACTGAGGATCTGATAGATTTTGGTAGTATTATATTAACTCCCGATTATCACACTATAAAATTCAAAGTCACCAATAAGAATATTGCTTCTTCCGGTTACGCGCTTGGAGTCGATGCATTAAAATTTACTCCATGCGGAGGTATCCAGGAAGGAGAACATTATGCAAGTGTTACCTATCCTGATGGTTCAGCCGGTATCAGCGCTTCATCGGGAGATACTTTATCGGTCGTCAATATGCACACCTCTCCCCTCGGAGTCTGGAGCAATGATTACTATTTGGACTATGCAGCAAATGCTGTTGATGATTATTTAACGCTGCGTTTTTATTATGATATGTGGTATGAAACCACGTTTCTGGACGGTATCTCTAATAAGACGAAAGTTGAATTTAGTAATAGAAACGGGGATAAGTATCAAACCTCGGGAAGCGAAGAATATATTTTGCGCCTCGAAGGTTACGATGTGACATGGGACGCGTATAAGCAGGCAAGGCAAGGCGGTTCCACATCACCCGCAGGAGACGAATCAATAGCTGACAAAACTTATCGGGTTATTTTATCCGATAAATATCTCCAATACAACGGAATGATGGTGCGGGTAAAATTTCGCGCGCATGAAAGTCAGCAATTAAAAATACAGTCGGCTTACATAGTACAGCAAGGCGGTGGAGCCGGCGATGATCCGTACGACGGATCGCTCCAGATGCGATATACGCCAATTACTTTTGATGGCGGGCTGTCCGATGTGATAATATCTGCCAATACTACAGAATGGTCGGATTGGATACAAATGGAAGATACCGAAACTCCCGCCAATCCTCTATCTTTAGACAAGGCAAATAGCTACCTCATTACTTTCTATGTGCAAGATTTAACCGGGCTTGTATACTGGGAAGACACCAACACAAACGATGATCCGATGTGTTACGCAAGAGATGGTTCGTCACCAGCCGGGGAAGTCAACTGGCCGACAGGCATTAGTGGAGAGCGACGTATATACGCTGTCGAAGAAGTGGAAGTAAGCTATATGAACGAAGGAAATTTTATATCACAAATTTTTGATACCGGTATCGAAAATCCTGCTTTTACAAAGCTGCAATATACCGCTATAGCAAACGGCGATGCCTCGCTATCCATCAAAGT